>NZ_FODY01000042.1 GCF_900110485.1 Propionispora vibrioides
ATCGGTCATTGACGAGGCTGCCTCATAGCAAAGGGCGGCTTCCCGACAGCGTCGTTGTACTTCTCCGACGGTGGATCTTGCGCAGCCAACGCTTGCTGCTATTTCGCGCTGACGGTGACCTTTTTCAGTTAGTCGAAGGATTTCTAGTATTCTCACTGGTTCCTCACACCTCATAAATTTCTCCCCTAGCAATGGTCTTTTAGACCATTGTAGAGGGTTTCTTCACGAGGTGGCACCAGTTATTTGGCCGAATGTGCTCGGATTGGTTGGCCGAATAGCTCCGGATTCACTGGCCGAATGTGGCCGGAATCGTTGGTCGAATCACACCGGAATATGCAATAACTCTTGATTTTCTGTAAAGATCATATTTGACCAACTCCTTTTTAAATTTGTTCTTAGTATAAGAAAAATTGCTAAAACTAAAAATGATGGAATAGGCCGATTTATTTGGTAAATAAATCGGCCTATTCCATCATTTTAATTATGTTTTAATTATGATATAATTAAGATTTATTTAAATTATTTTCTTACTTCTATATTTTAAAATATTTCAGATAAATTGCTTGCCGTAATTGAAAGAAAGCTTGGGTATAATTTGTATGATTATCATTTTTTAAGGATTGGTAAAGTATCGCGGATCTTTCAGTAAGATCATAAAGTAGTTGATTGTAAGTATTGTCTCTATAAGATCTAAAAGTATCATAAATTAAACAGGAAAGCCGAAAGCGCGGAGGAATATTTCTTGTATTATTATCTATTTGAGTTTCGAGTAGTTTGTATATATAAATTTTTAATGCTGGCAATAAATTTTCTATATACATTGCTATTAGTTCCTTTTCTGGCTCAATTAAATCATTGATCATGAAATAATTTATGAGAAATATCCCGCTGAATGTTTGTTCAATGTTAAGCAAATGATGAATGTCTAATATATCTATTTTTTCTGGATCTAGAAGCATTGATAATGGATAAAGTAAACGAGAATATTTGTTATAGAGAAACAGTGTGAATAATGGATTATAAGCAGTCTGGTTATTTATATACTGCTTTAAATATAGGAGCAGTAAGTGCATGGTATTTACTTCTGCAAATAAAATATTGTGATTATTTGAATTTTTTCTTGGAAAGACAGTTGAATCTATATATCTTGGAATGAAAATACTTTTAAACTCTTTAAAGAGATGAAAACTATCTATCTTAATATTTCTTGATTGTCTATTGATAAGGTGTTGAAAAAACAAGGGGGAAATAGAGGGTTCAATTTCTATTTTCAATCTAGAATTTGGGAAATCATGGACGTTTGCCAGAGCTAGATATTGGTTAAAGGAAGAAGTAACGCTATTATAACTGTCTTCGGGGTGAAGTATTTTGTAAATCTGACTATTGCTACTGCGATTCAGTTTGATCATACTTTCTTCTAATAATTCAAATCGTAAATCTAGTTTTAAACTTTCCAAAAATGATTGATAAGATTCTACAGTAGGTGAAATTAACTCTTTATCAAGTAGGTCAAGAGGTGATGGTATAATTTCAGAACTAAGGAGCAGTTCTATAATAAATTTACTTATGCCAAAAAATTCTAACGATTCAAAAATGTCATCAATTGAACTACGATTACGCACATTAAAACCGAAGAATTCTTCAAAATCTTGTATAGAAGAACTTAAAGAAAGAGAAGTAGAGTTTGCAAAGTATTTTTTAATAGTTTCCATTTTAGTTTTTTTATTGTTTGAAGTGGTTGCTTTACGTATCATTAAAAATCTCCTCATAAGGTTTGTTCCAGATGTTCCAATAAGTATTGAGTTTTTGAATATATAATAATATATTGATAAAGTATGAGGAACGAGTATATATACCTAATTTTTTTTTAAAAGGTAATTTTAAATGGAACTAGTGGAACTTTAAATAAGGTCGGTAGGTATGTGCCGTTCTTAATAGTAACTTATTTTTAGTCTTACCCCTTCCCTTTTAACAAGATATAATTTTATTGTAAACTATAAAATGTCAAATATATATTATTTAAAAGAATAATGTATGGGTTATTGTTAGCAAAGAGGGCTGTATGGATTTTTTCATACAGCCCTTTAGTTGTTTTAAAAACCGTCCTTAATTTCAATATTATTGAAATTAAGAGTAATATGATTGAGATATGTCTCATGCTGATTGGTTTTATAATGAAATGGGAGGAGGTGAATCTTAGTGGCAAGATGTCAATATCATGCTAAATATCGCCAAATTGGAAGAAGAATAGCTTTTTATCGTAAACTGCGAGACCTTTCACAGGATGATCTTGCTGCTAAGATTGGAATAAGCAAAAGTTATCTGAGTAAAATTGAGGCAGCTAATTCAGATATAAGCTTCTCCTTGGACGTTCTATTTGCAATTGCAGAAGGTGTTGAGCTAGATGTCGTCGTGTTCTTTCTACCTATAAATGAGAATCTTGCACATGGGTAAGGTGTGTATTTAATGTTTAATGTGATATTGCAATTTGTGGTAATCAGTCAATTTAAATAAGAAAAGGAGTAGGTAAATGAAACGAGCAATTATTATCACGACCATTTTAGCATTTTTACTTTCTAATAGTTTAGCTATTGCGTCCTCTATTAGCGAAAAAACAAGGGGAAAGCCCTTGGCTTGGTATGATTGCTTTTTTACAACAAGCTCAAATGAGGACCAAATAAATTCAAGTAATACACTTACATTATTTAACGATATGTATTATTTAAAAATGAAGCAAACCAGTGGAAAAGATATATCGAATTTATTAGGACAGAATTACAACTTTTATTCAGGAGAAATCAATGGCTATGGTGTCGATGTACGTGATTATGGATATTGTCAGCTATACTCAAATGGTGATTTAATGGGTTTGGATTTTACGACTAGCGCAATCAAAACGTTAAGAAATGTAAAAGTAGGAGATACGGTTGATTTTATGATTCAACAGTATGGAAAACCTCGTGCATCAGGGATTAATAACGGTCTTACTTGGTATAGATACTCAGATGACATATTAGATCCTAACTTTTATCTATATTTTATTTCTAAGGACAATTGCATTACCAAAATTATGGCTCGTTCCGCTCGGTTAGAAGAAAGAACTTTTAGGCAAAGCGTAGCAGTAAATAAAAGTAACCATTTTAAAGGTTCACAATTATACTCATTAGGAAGTTTTGGACAAAGAGAAGGAACTGTGGAATTATTAAATGTTAGAGGAGCAGGACATGTCTCATTACCGCTAATTTCGGATTTGGCAGACTATTTGGATTTGGAATTCGATTCTGCCAATGAAAGTGTAAAAATAGCACTTAGCAAAGTACAAAAAGATCAGTATGGGAAGACATATACGCAGGACTATAATCTCTTTGCGAAAAGCTATAATGGTGGACCAATAAACATAACAGTCAGAAATAACATTTTAACGCTAAACATTAACGGGCAAGAAGTTTCATATGATCGGTTTATTTATTTAAAAGATAGCTTGATTATTGTGTCAGGTGACAATAGCCTTGAGGGAGATGCTAAGTACATACCATAAGTGAATGCTTTACGTATTAGATGGGAGGTCATAAAGTGATATTAAAGTGGGGACTGTATGGCGGCATAATTGGATTTATTGGGATGGGAATCATGTCGATTAATTCAATAGGATTTTCCCAGGTGATTGCCAATGGATTTGGTGAGTTCATAAAGACATGTGCGGTTATGGGGGTAGCCGGATTTTGCATTGGCGCAGTTTTAAGCAGGTGGATAATGAGGCACTTTTGAGAAGTAATTAGGCTTAATAGCTGGACAAATTATTGTCCAGCTATTTTTACGCCTATCCAAGGAGAGAGGTGGCATTGATGCGGCTGTTAAGATACGGACAACGGTACTGGGCAATATATGACAAGAATGGAGAATTGATATGTGTGACGGTTTATAAAAAGGGGGCTTTAGAGGTAATGAAACGCTTGAATAATAACGAGAGAGAAGAAAGTGATCTTTAGCTTTAAATATGGAAAGCAAGTATGTGTTAGCATTTGCTTGCTTTTTTTACAGTACCGAAAAGTAAATTCTGTTTTCATAAATATATATTATGACCTTGATATCCATGCTAGATGGATAGTCTAATCCACTAGGAACACATTATCATAAATAAAGTTTTAGGGAAATTTGATATTTATATTTAAGGTTAAAGAATATAGTTCGTCCTATAAAAGCAATTGAATAGGCCTAAAAAGGAGAACATAATTCTAAAAAATCTATAACAAAGGATGGGTTTATTATGTTTGATGATTATGAGGATATTCTAACAGTATCACAAATAATGGAAATTTTGTACATTGGGAAAAATACAGCATATAGATTGTTGAATTCAGGCCAAATTAAATCCTTCAAAATTGGTAAAGTGCATAAAGTACCTCGAAGAGCTCTTGAAAGATACATTTTAGATAAATGCAATAAATAGTCTAATTATATTTAATCATTAGAGATGCTGTAATATCGCAGGAATAATATTGATTTATGACGAAGTTTACTCACATAGAATATGATTGGATGGTAAGTATGTATAAAATTATTGATTTATTTTGTGGTGCCGGAGGCCTTTCTCTTGGCTTTAGCGAGGAATTCGGCCATCATTTCAAGCCTGTATGGGCTAACGACTTTAATCAATATGCCGCAAATACTTATAATGAGAACTTTGGAAAGCACTGTGTTGTAGGGGATATTGTTGATTTGTTAAATGATTCCCAAATCAGTATTCCTAAGGCGGATGTTGTTATTGGAGGACCACCGTGTCAAGGATTCAGCCTATTAAATAAAAATCGTGATGGTGATATAAGAAGACATCTTTGGCTCCCTTTTATGGAAGTTGTGGAACGTTCAGGTGCGGATATTTTTGTTATGGAAAATGTTCCGCAACTACTCAATTCTAGAGAGTATGAAGATATTGTCCGACATGCAATCAATTTGGGATTTTTCCCTCCGGTAAAAGCTAAATTATGCGCTGCCGATTATGGTGTTCCTCAGGTCCGGTATAGGGCTTTTATCATCGGGTGTCGTTTTACAGACCCTAGTGATTTCTTTCCTCCGCTAAAAACGCACATTAATCCTAATTTTAGTATGAAATTGTCTGCGGACTTGCAGAAAGAGTACGTGAAAAATCCTAGACCTTGGCAGACTGTTCGGGAAGCAATTGGAGACTTACCCTATCCGGAAGGAACGGAGATTCGGAAAGATTTTTCTCCTCCGTTGGACCTTCATTTTGGAAGAAATCCTACAGAAATTAGTCTTAAACGATATATGTCAATACCTAATGAAGGTATGAATCGCTTTGATTTGCAACGGATTGCACCTGAAATAACACCACGGTGTTGGATAGAGAAGACTTCGGGCGGTACGGACTTATTTGGGAGGCTTTGGTGGGATAAACCTTCGGTTACAATACGTACAGAGTTTTTTAAACCTGAGAAGGGGCGCTATTTGCACCCTTGTCAACATCGTCCGATTACTCACCGTGAAGCGGCAAGGATTCAATCATTTCCTGATTCTTTCCTATTTCTTGGTAGTAAAATAGAGATTGCAAAGCAAATTGGCAACGCTGTTCCGCCTCTTCTTGCTTCTCAAGTTGCGGGATGTATAGAAAAAATTCTAAAAAAGAAAGACAAAGAAAAAAGTGCCTGATAAATTTGACAGTATCAAAAGAAGTCAAATAATGTCTCGAGTTAAAGTAAAGAATACTGCTCCTGAGATCAAGTTGAGAAGCATTCTTCATCGGCATGGGTTTAGATTCCGATTGAACCGAAGTGATCTTCCAGGTAAGCCCGATATTGTACTGCCTAAATATAAGACGGTTATATTTGTACATGGTTGCTTTTGGCATGGTCATTACTGCAAGAGGGGAAAACGGCCTAAAACAAACGAAGAGTTTTGGAATAAAAAAATTGATGGTAATATCAAACGGGATGAATTAAACATAAAGAGACTTGAAGAACTTGGCTGGAGAGTTTTAGTTGTTTGGGAATGTGAGATAAAAGATAAGGACCTGCTAGGGCGCATAGAGAACTTTTTGAGCAGAATGCCTGCTGGTAGTTGGTAAATTTTTGTTTTAATAAGGAGCGAATAACTTGGTTAGACGATCTATGCCTAATAATGATCCTGAAAAATTGCGGCAGTCTTTGGTGGAGTTGTTAACAAACTTTGCTGTGGAGCTTAAGAAAAGTGATATCCGAACCAAGGTCATAGCTTTGATTCCTGCATTTCACAAATTAAGGGATTTAGGTAGTTCATTTATCCCAAAAGATGAGGCACCTTCAGCTCGTGATAGAATTATCTCCTACTTATTACAATATCCTTATAAGGTAATTGATGGGGAAGAATTGATGGTGGTTTCAGGTATAGGCGAATGGGCTCGGCGTGTACGCGAACTACGTGTACAATTTGGGTGGTGGATTTATTCCGGTGTTACGTTTGGAGATATTGCTGATGAAGAGGAGACGGTAAATGCTTTAAACGATATGGGGATTGACTCCACAAAAATTAAGCCGGATCAGTATGTACTTATGAGAACTGAACAAGATCGGGATGCTGCACTTCGCTGGAATGTAATTAACGAAATAAGAAGGAAAAAAATATCGGTTAAAGATAAGATTATTGAATACTTACGCAAAAATGTAGGAGTGCAAATTACTGGTGAAGAATTGAAATATCTTGCTAATGATGCAAAAGAGTGGGCAAGACGAGTTAGAGAATTACGTACAGAAGAAGGTTGGCCAATCGTTACTAAAAACAGTGGGCGAAGCGACTTGCCTGTTGGGGTTTATATCTTGGAGGAAGATAAACAAGCATATGAACATGACCGGAGAATACCTGATGAGATACGTGTGGCGGTTCTTAAAAGGGACAAATTTAAATGTGTTGAATGTGGTTGGGATAGAACGATACTTCGACGAGAAGATCCTCGGAAAATGATTGAACTTCATCATAAGCATCAGCACAAGGATGGTGGTGAAAATACTGTAGAAAATTTAATTTCACTTTGCAATGTTTGTCATGATAAAGTACATAGAAAATAAACATAACTATTGTTATTTGTCAGGGAGGATAGGTTGAACACATAGCAGAAATTCCTTGCCGTACTTATCCTGTGAGTATAAAACATTAACTTCCATAAAATGTTAATTTTGGCTGAGGCAGTGTGTGATATAAGCTGCTCTGCTGAAGCATACTAAATATTAATATAAAGCTGTTCACATTAGGCAGTAATAACTTTCTGTGTCTTAGCTTAGGGAATATCATAGTATGTAATACATGGATTTTCGCATTGGATTGAGTGTAGTGGAAAGTTCTATAGCAATGAATTCTAGTTTATATTAAAGGGAATAAACATTTTGTAAGGAAAATAAAAAGTATCATATTAAAATCAAATGAAGGTGAATAAAATGATGTTTACTGTAGATGCGGAGAATATTGTTTATGTTACTTTTCTTAAAGAATATAAAAATCAAATTAAAACAGAACGAAAAGCAATTTCTATAGAACAAATAAAGAGATTTACAGAAAAGGCACAAGCCGTTATGAATGATTGTAACTTTGAAATATCGGAGAATTCGATATGTTCAGCAGTTGAATTTTATTCAAATATATTTGAGTGGCGGAATGATAAAATAACTTTTGTTAGTGAGTATGAAAATAAATTCCATGAACTTGAAGCTGTATTTTCGAGAAGATTACCTAATCGTGTATCAAAGGCACTACAAGAAATCGTTCAAGCTGAATAAAGAGGGTAGTTGCTAATGGATTCGAAATATAAAGTAATTAAAGATTCTGTCCATGGATATATAGAAATACCGGAAGTAATAATTGATCATATTATAGATACTCCGCATTTTCAACGTTTAAATAGAATTGAGCAAACTAGTATGCGGGTTTTATATCCGTCTGCCAGACATGATAGATTTATTCATTCGATTGGGACATATTATTTAGGCTGTAAGGCTTTTAGATATTTTAAAATAAATATTAATAATGAATTTCCCGAATTGGATATTTCGCCGGATCAATGGGATAAGTGGCAAATTTCATTTGAATTAGCGTGTCTATTACATGATGTTGGACATTCGCCTTTTTCGCATACTTTAGAACATTTATTTCAATCTAAAAAGCATAATATTGATAATGAAAGAACTGAAACATATATAGATTTTAGGTTGAAGTCAAAAATGAGTGAATCTTTAAAAGATAAGTTCAAGGAGCAATTTGAGGATTATTGTAAGACATTTGAAACTGATTATCGTGGTTGCTCGCCTGCTCCTCATGAGAGAGTAAGTTCAATTGTAGTTTTAGAATGTTTTCAATCAATAATTTCCGAATTAGGTGCAGATATCGAATTAATTGTCCGCTCGATTATTGGATGTGTTTATAAGAATCCTCAAGATCACTATGGAATAAAAAATTGCTTAATAAGAATGTTGAATTCAAATCTTATTGATGTAGATAAACTTGATTATATTGCTCGCGATACGATGCTAACAGGATTTGAAAACATTACGATTGATACAGAACGTCTACTTCGTTCAATGACTGCTTATAAGGTTCGAACTGATTATTACCCGGCGTATAATAAAAATGCCTTGAGTGTTATTCAGAATGTTATTACAGCTAATAATGCTCAGCAAGCATGGATTGTAAATCACCACGTAGTTATTTATAATGCTCATTTGGTGAAAGTGTCCATAAACAAATTGGCTAAAATAATGCATGATAATCCCCAAAAGTGGCTTGAAGACCTATTTTCAGTGGATAGTATTATAGGAAAAGTAAAACTTGAAGGGAAAATCAATACAGAAATAAATATGTTATGTGACGATGATTTGTGGCATTTGCTAAAACGGTATATGGAGGATATTCCGGAAGTACAAGAAATGTTGGATAGAAGGAAGAGAAAGACTGCTTTATGGAAATCGTTGGCGGAGTATACTACTTTATTTGATATGGAAGAGCGTCAAGGGGAGTATAGTTTTAATATATATTCTTCTTATTTTTCAAATGCATGTTCAAGTGCAACTAATTTTAGCGGATATTTGAATGTTTCGAAAGAAGACGAGCCTAATTATGCGGCAGATACTAATTTGGATTATGATACATGCAGTAGTTTAATTGATGAATTTTGTAAAAAATATCAATATGATTCTAAGCAATTTATTTGTTTAAAGGGTGGTGAAACTTATAAAAATAATGCTGCAATTGCTCGAGATTCTATAATGATTAAATTCGGGAATAGAGAAAAGAACTATAAAGATGTAATGAAATATTACAACCAAACTTCTAATGCGAGTACAATGGGTGCAGGATCGTCTAGTTACTTTTTTCTATACTACAATGCAAGCGATAAACCAATAAATAAAGATGAATTTGTCGATTTTATAAAAATATGTCCTGAATTCAGAGCTAATAATACATAATACGTGGTAACATGGTGGTAACATACGAATTAACACTTGTTGTTAGAAAGCAGCACTTCTTAATAAGTAGGGGTATTGCAAAGATAGGTATAGTAAGGATCTAAGGAAAGAGATGGTAAGAAGGGTAAATAGATAAAAAGTTGGTTATCCAACTCGAAATCAAGTGTCCTGTCAAAGGGACCGTGGGTTCGAATCCCACCCTCTCCGCCATAAACTACTAAAATTACCGCTGGCAATATGGCCGGCGGTTTTATTTTTGCTTAGAAACGAAGCATTATGTTAATTTGTTGCAAAATTTGGTACAAAATCGTCTCAGACAGAAGCGAATAGGTTGTAGATAGAGAAATTAACAAGAGCCACTATTATACTTGACAGCATCAGGTTGGGGCGGTCATTTCTAATAATTGCGCACTTACGCTGACTTGATTGATATTTTCGAGCACAAACACGTTCAAAATTTCCTGCAGATCGGGAGGAAACCCGTAACCCCCCGGAAGCCCGTTAATCATATCGATAAGGCTGGCCCGTATGGTTGGGGTGAGGAGTACCTCGGGATGGGGCGATATGATCGTACTAAGGTTGTTATATAGGAAGACTTCAACCCGGTCACGACCGTCTTGACTGCCAATCAGTAGAGGAATTAAAGAGGCCATCAATATTCCTTCTTTCCTCGATATGATAATATTACAGGTCTTAAAAACACTAGGGCGTGTTTGCAAACTGTCCCGAACGCTCCCTGACGGCTCTTTTTGGGCCATACTTCCTTAAATTTTTTTGAAATAGGGGTCACTATTGCTGCAAAAATTCAATTTGTCTGGCGCAAAAATCACTTGTCATGGATCATTCCGTTAGTTTGCAAAGACACCCTAAGAAGAGGACGCAGCAGTGTTTTTTTATGATCTATATATATGGCGAAGTGTAGGCGCTGGTGTAACGATTATCAAAAAGCGGCAACTTTATTTAGCGATTTTTCAGAGAGTCGCTGTTTTTTTATATAGCTATCGAAAAAGTAAAAGAGACCTGAGACGATAGCAAAATGCCGTGTCGTACACAGGTCTTTTAGCGTGTTTATGGTTAGGTGGATGCTGCGGAGAAACCAAATTGGCTTTTGTACTATAAAGAGAGACGCCGGGCCACTGGACGAAAGCGCTTTGCCTTTCAGGCGGTCAAGACTTCTTATAGTTTTCGGTTTCGCTCCAGCGCCACTGCCAGTTTTGCGTATATAAGCCAGCCAGGTCTTTGTTACCGTGGATAACCAGGCAATTCTCCGCGTTGTTGTGTTCAGCCGAATGGGTGAAGTTAAAGCTGCCGGTAATCACATCTACGCCATCGATAATCATTATTTTGCTGTGGGCAATTTGAAAATCCGAATCGACCTTCAGGCCAATGCCGTTGGCAACGATGGAATTCAGCAATTCTTTTTCCTTTTTGCTGCGGGAGCTTTCTTTGTCGTCATCGGTTACATTGCTCTTATCAATGATGATTTTTACGTCTACGCCGCGCTTTTTCGCATCAATGAGCGCCTGGATAATTTCCTGCGAGGTAAAGCTGTAGGCCTGGACCTGGATGCTCTTTTTCGCTTGACCAAGCTCTTTCACAACCATCGGGGTGATGCCGCCTTCGGGTGAGAAGGCAACTTCCGTACTGCCAACCGAGGGTACGGTATGTACGCCGGCGAAGGCCGCCGGTATGACTGCTTTCGCGTGTTCGGCTGCTTTGCCGGAAACATTGGCGATTTGCTGTTTGTTGCAGCCGGCGATAAAACCAGCAGCAAAGACAAAGACAATTAAACAAGCCGATACTCCATATTTTTTTAGATTTATTTGCATGATATCACCTCGCTATTGTATTCGGCAAAAAAGGAGAAAACCCTAGTTTGAAAACATGCCTTATAACGGTATAAACTGCTCGTCTAATAGCTGGTTGAAGAGTATAATAGTAGCCAGAGTCTTGGTTTGCCGCGGAGGAAATAGGTATGACACCGAAAAACTATCTGGATTTAGGCATTGAGCTGCTCAAAAGGGGCGACCGGGAAGACGCAGTAACGGCCTTTTGTCTGGCTATAAAGTTGGATGCCAAATACGTACCGGCTTATAATAATTTAGGATTGGTTTTAAAGGATACAGACCGGCCGCAGGAGGCGGCGGCCTGCTTTTACCGCGTCCTGGAACTGGACCCGGACAATTCCTATGCCTATAACAATCTGGGCTTATTATGGATGGAAGCGGGTGACCGGGAACAGGCGGCAGCCTGTTTTCACCGGTCCATTGCGCTTGATCCTGGGCAAGCTGCTGTTTACAATAACCTGGGCACTGTATTGGAGGAACAATATTGTCTGGTTGAGGCGGAAGCCGCCTATCGGCGTGCCGTTGAGTTAAGATCTAATTATCCGGAAGCACAATATAACCTGGGGCGGTTTTTGAAAGTGCTTCAGCGGTTGGAAGAAGCAATTCCTTATCTTCAGCGGGCGGTTGCCTTGCGTCCTGGTTATCAGGAGGCCGGTTATTCACTGGCCAGCTTATATCTGCAGCAGGGTCAATTCGCTAAAGGGTGGGGTTTATATGAACAGTCGCGGCGCCGGAGATATGGCAGCCGTTATTTCTCGGCACCTCACTGGCAGGGGGAAGCCTTAGCCGGGCGGCGGATTTTATTGTATTGGGAGTATGGCTTTGGCGATACTCTTCAGTTTGTCCGGTATGTCCCCTGCATAGCGGCGCTGGCGGCTAAGGTGGATTTGTGGGTGCAGCCGCCGCTGGCCGCCTTACTGAAAAACACCTATCCGGGGTTAGCCGTTTATTCAGGTACGACGGCGCCGGTGGAAAACTATGATTATGTTTGCTCTTTGATGAGTCTGTCGGTCATTCTGGAAACCTGCCTGGAAAGTATCCCGCCGACGGTGCCGTATGTTTTGCACTCTAACGGGGCGGCAGTGTCAGCTTGGCAGGAACTGCTGGGAACAATGGCTGGCCGCGGATATAAGGTTGGGTTGGTTTGGGCCGGCAATCCCAACCATAAAAATGATGATAACCGGTCCATTCCTTTTTCGCTGTTGTCTCCCCTGCTGGCGGTACAGGGCATCAGTTGGATAAGCCTGCAGGTTGGCCCGCGAGCGGGTGATCTGGCGGAAACGCCCTCCCCTGTGCTGGATGTTTCGGATCGGCTTACCGATTTCCTGGATACGGCAAGGCTGGTGGAGCAGCTTGACTTGGTGATAACGGTTGATACCTCGGTAGCGCATTTGGCCGGGTCGCTGGGGAAAGCGACCTGGGTTCTGTTAGCTTTTGACACCGACTGGCGATGGCTGTTGACGCGGGAAGATAGCCCGTGGTACCCTGCGGTTAGACTGTTTCGCCAACGTAAACCGGGTGATTGGCAGGAGGTGGTGGCCAGAGTCAAGGCGGCCTTAGAACGCCTGCCTGTCACAGTCGGGCAGGTTGACCAATAAACGTATCTCTGGCAGGTGACGATTGTGAATACATTAAGCAAATAAGCCTTCCGACAAATCGTCAGAAGGTTTATTTATGCTGACTGCAGTTTTATTTGATTATACAGTAGGCCTGTTTGTATGCCATTGAGGCTTGTGTAATCGGTGGTGCTTCCGTTATGGGCGGGACAGGCAAAGAACTAATCCTTTTTGTTTAGGGGAAGTGACGGCGTGTACAACAAGAATAGCCCGCAGGACAAAGTGGAATACCATAATCAGGCACAGGTTATGGGCAGGAGTTTAGCTTTCGGTTGCGGAATTTAACAGAATATATTGCAGTAAGTGAGGAGGAAGCAAGACTATGCGGGAATTGTATGTGTGGTTCAGCCAGGGGCTGTATTCCTATAGAAATATCGGACTGCTGCTGTTTCGCCTGGGCATTGGCGGCATGTTCATGTGGCATGGTTTTCCGAAGATTGCCGGCGGCGTGGAAAAATGGACCGAACTGGGGCAAACGATGGCGGTCTTTGGTATTACCTTTGCGCCGGTATTTTGGGGGTTCGGTAGTGCATTTGCCGAATTTGTCGGGGGTTTTTTGATTGCTGTCGGTCTGTTTTACTGGCCGGCTTGTCTGTTGCTGATCAGCAACTTGAGTATTGCCTTTCTCAGCCAGATGCTGACAGATAAAGGCTTGTTAAAAGCCTCTCAGTCGCTGGAGGATGGATTTAGCTTTTTGGCCGCTCTTTTTATTGGGCCCGGTAAGTACAGTCTGGATGAATATCTGGGTTTAAGTCCTTCAGCCAATTGGGGAAAAAGAATAATGAAGCGGCATTGGTAATAAAAAAATCCCGCTTCGGCGTACAGGCCGAAGCGGGATTTTTTATGTCACCAAAAGTCAGTAAAGACAAATGAATAAGAATATACAGAAAAATAAGCTTTTAGGAGATGGTTGGAGCTAATTTGTGGAGGAGCAGCCTTTTTTCTGTCGTATAATATTTATTGTGTATTGTGGAAAACTGGTAATCAGAAGAGAAGGGGTATCCTATGGCGTCAATCCGGCAAGGGATTGCAGAACGAACATATGTTGTTATTACTATTCTAATGACTATAGCGACAATCATTGTCGGAACTTACTATATAGTAAGAGAGCAGGCGAGAATTGTCCACGAACAGGAATTGAGGCTGTTCCAGGCCGCGGTAGAGTTAGCCCTGCAAATACCGAAATCTCAGTTTGACAGTAAGGTAAAAGAAGTCGAAGTATTGCCGATTGCGCCGGACAAAAAGGCAACGGTGATGAATGACTGGCTGCAGCCTATTCTTCAGGCTCAAATAGATAGGCATCCTGGCTTTGGCATGGGCATTTATGCCAGGGGAATTGACCGTATTGTTGCGATTGGTCCTGATTTTGACGGCGGGAAGCTTCAGCAGGGAGACGAAACATACTTTTTCAGCGCCTATGTATCGGGAACGGCTCAGTTCAGTAAGTTTAAACGGACGCTTTTTTTTAACGGCAAACCGGTCAACAAAGTGATTTATCCGATTTCTTACCAGGGAGACTATATCGGGCATGTATGGGTCTGCTCCAAAACCGAGGACCTGAATCCGATTATGCTGGCGGCTATTGCCAAGGTTATAGGGATAGCGTTGCTGCTTTGGTTAATCATTCTTTTTACCCTGCGGTTGGCCTTTCGGAAGCTGCAGACCGGCTTGCGAAATTTGGCTAATCAGATCCGGAGTCAGGATTTTGACCGGCAATCATTTGCCTCGTTTCCTGAACTGCTGCCGGTTTTTGACACAATCGTGCATTTGCGGGAGAAATTAAACGACGAGTGCCTGCAAGGAATGAAAGCACATGAAGAATTGGCATTATTCGTTGATTTGTCGGTAGACATGATATTTGTCCGGGGCTTCGACGGTTCTTTTAAAAGAATTAATCCGGCCGTAACCAAACAACTGGGCTATTGCTTAGCTGACTTGACGGCGCCGGGCATCATTGAAAAGATTCATCCCCGGGATATTGAGGGTGTGCTTGCGGCCTGGGGGCGTGTGCTGGCCGGAGAACCTTGCCTGCAATACGAGAACCGCTGTCAGGCGAAAAACGGTGAATACCGGTGGTTGGCCTGGAGCGCGATTTCTAGTAAGGAGCATGGTTTGATCTATCTGGTAGCCAGGGACATTACGGAACAAAAGGCGATCAATCAGAAGCTGCTAACTATGGCATCCATTGTAGAATACTTTTGCGATGGTATTGTCGGACTGGCGCCGGATGGAACGATTCAAAGCTGGAACCGGGAAGCGGAGAATCTTCTGGGTTACAGGGCGGCGGAAGTGATGGGAAAATGCCTGTCTATGTTTTGTGCGACCGGCTGCGGGCAAAAGACTGAAGAAGTGGTCGAGATGGTAAAAAGCGAAGAAAAGGTGCAAAATTATCAATGCATTTTACAACGGAAAAATGGCTTGGCGGTGGATGTGTCAATTACCGTTTCTCCGATCTGGGAGGATAACGGTGATCTGGCAGGTCTTTCGGCCACGATCAGGGACATTACGCAACAGAAGAAAATGGAACGGGATATAGTGCAGATGGACCGTTTGCAAACAATTGGACAAATGGCGGCCGGTATTAGCCATGAAGTTCGCAACCCAATGACCACGGTCAGGGGATTTTTGCAGATGATTGGCCGGAAACCGCAATATGCTAAGGACAAAGAATATTTTGATCTCATGATAGAAGAACTTGACCGGGCCAATACCATCATTAAGGAATTCTTGTCGATTAGCGACACCAAGGTACACAAGCTGGAAGCCAGCAAGCTGAATCAGATCATTGAGGCCATTTTGCCTTTACTGCAGGCCGATGCCCTGGAACAGGGGAAAAACCTGGAGGTGGATTTGAGCGAGACTGGTGAACTGCTATTAAATCCGAAGGAAATCCGCCAGCTTATTCTCAACCTGGTGCGGAATGGTCTGGAAGCGATGGCTGCCGGTGGTTTGGCAACCATCAGAACTTACTCCCGGGGGCGTGTGGTGGTACTGGAAATTGCCGATCAGGGAACGGGAATTCCGCCGGAGATATTGGACCGGCTGGGGACGCCGTTTCTTACGACTAAGGAAAATGGCACCGGTCTTGGCCTTGGCGTTTGTTATGGCATTGCCGAACGGCATCATGCCAAGATCGATGTGGCCACCGGCCCCGGCGGAACGACTTTTTATGTTAGCTTCGACAGTCAGTGTCGTGATAAAGATACGAAACAGTAAAGACAGGTTTACGGGCATGCAACAAGGCTGCCCGGCTTATCTTGTAAAATTGTGAAGTTGAGACAGCTGTGTTGAGATATAGTGGTTTGTCTATTTTGAAAGAGTAACTTTTGAAAGAGTAACATAATTCGCGAAATTTTTATCGCGAGGCGAGGGAGTGGCGGCGCACATATCGAACATATGTAGCCGACGATAACGAAGCATTGCGGGGACAAGGCCCGTGAGAAATTATGATTTCAGAGCAGACAGACCGCTAAGCTGATCTTGTACGACGGTAGCCGAGAGGAGAGGGTGGGACGAATGTATATTAGGGAGTTATTTTATCAGCGAAGAAAACCGGTTGTTTCCCTGGAGATTTTTCCGCCGAAGCCGACTTTGCCGATTGAAAGCGTTTACGCTACTTTGGAGGGACTTAAGGAATTGCGTCCTTCCTTTATCAGCGTAACCTATGGGGCGGGTGGCAGTAATTCGGCCAGAACCATCGAGATTGCCGATAAAGTAAAAAATCATTACGGTATCGAAGTATTGGCACATCTAACCTGTGTGGGACTGACAAGAGAACAGATTACGGCTACCTTGGATCAACTTGCCGCTTGCCAGGTGGATAACATTCTGGCTTTACGGGGCGACCCGCCGCAGGGAGAGACTGTTTTTGTCCAGCCGGAAAATGGCTATCGTTATGCCGCTCAGCTAGTGAAACACATTAAAGAGAACGGACGATTCTGCCTTGCAGCGGCGGCTTATCCTGAAGGACATATAGAGTGCCGGGATATGGCGCGCAATATAGAGTACCTAAAATACAAAGTGGATCAAGGGGCGGATTTCCTGATTTCCCAGCTGTTCTTTGATAATGACAGTTATTACTCTTTCCGGGAACAAATGGAGCGGGCCGGTGTTCAGTGTCCGTTGTCAATCGGCATTATGCCTGTGCTGAATGCCGCCCAGATCGAGCGAATTACCGCTTTATGCGGCGCGAAAATTCCGGCCGCATTACAGAAGCTATTGGACCGGTACCGGGATTCGGCGGAAGACATGGAGAAAGCAGGCATCGAATATGCCTGCGAGCAGATTGCCGATTTACAGAAAACCCGGTTTGAGGGGATTCATATCTATACAATGAATAAAGTAGCCCAGGTGCAAAGCATACTTCAAAACACGGGGCTGCTGAACGAATCATAAGGGGCGGTGGCGGGCACACTAAAAAAGGACAATCAAAAAGTGTGAAGGCTGGAGACCTGCGAAGCAATCGCGCTGGATACCGATAGAATGCTGTTGAGATTGGTTTCCGGATTGGTATTCAGATTGTCGAGAATGTCCAGGAGTATCAGTATGGTGTAAATTGACGCAAAGTCACCAAACTGTAAGGCCCGGTTGGCCGTCAGAGAATATTTGGCGGCTTGTTCCGCCAGGACCGGATTTCGCATCAAGAGCCCTCCTTTTAGAATATTGTATGCGTTATCTTACATAAATTGACACAACATTTTGTACAAACTGCTGTTGACAACTACCAGACATAAATGGTATTATATTTTGCGTAGCCGATACATGGCCTACAGTTTTTACAACTCTATGATTGTTTCGTTTGGTAGACCTGGAGAGATGTCCGAGTGGTTGAAGGAGCACGCCTGGAAAGCGTGTGTATTCGAAAGGGTACCGAGGGTTCGAATCCCTCTCTCTCCGCCACATCAAGAAAAACAAGCACTTATGACCTATGATACTATAGGAACGTAAGTGCTTTTTTGCTATCCTGTGTACATGCCTGGTTTGAGTGCACATAAATCACTAGCCATATCATTGGTAGTATCATTAGGTGTATACTGTCTAACATTGGGGGGCAGTTCACAGTGTGGTTGAAGTGAATAAAAACCTTTCTGAAAGGAAAAGGGATTTGGGCTGTTAAAAAAGAATGAGCACATATAGTGATTGTGTGAAGTAGTACTTTTGGTAAGAATTCAGCAGTACGATATTGAGAAGGAGGTTGGTAAGAATGGAAAACGACTATAATGATAAATCTATGCAGGTCATTGATACAAATTCAATGCAGTGGCAGGAACATTATAGCAAAACAGCGGGCAAAATGATGTATAAAAACTTATTGGTTCAAGACCAAGAAACTGGTATGAAGGTTGAGAAAATATGTTATCCTAGGGGATTCATAACTAAATGGCACTACCATAACTGTGCCCATGGCATATATGTTTTAGAAGGAACTTTAAAAACACATGATGGTTGTTATGGGCCGGGATCTTTTGTTTGGTTTCCTGAAAAATCCCTAGCTGAGCATGGAGCAACTGAAGAAGCGGATGTTGTTGTATTATTTATAACTAATAAACTTTTTGACATAAACTATGTAGATAAATAAGGGCAAGAAAATATATCCGGGCTGTGTTAGTGGTGCAGGTTCCGAGTGCTGTGTTTATTTATTCCATAATTTACCGAGACTTCTCCCTTGCACTCTTCAGTTATGTATAGTATAATCTTAGAGCAGAGGACAGTGCATGTGCCTAGTTAATGACTAAAAGTGCATCATTAGTACCAATATTGGCAAAAACATTAGATACAATCTAGGGTTGTAAGTGGTTTTTCTGGAGTAGACGCTTCGGTACCGCCTGGAAAGCGTGTATATTCGAAAGAGTATTGAGGGTTCGAATTTCTCTCGCTCCGCCATCATACAAATTAGCCGCTTAGCGGCTTCTGTTTTTAAGGTCGGACCGCGGTAATGTTGGGTCTTGCGCAATAGGAACTCATGAACTCCGCCAGGTCCGGAAGGGAGCAACGGTAAGTGATCATTCTTATGTGCCGCGAGGGTGCCTGATTATTACCGTGGCCCGACGTTAAAAACAGGTATATAGAATATGTAAAGCAGCCAGGGAAGTTATTTTCTGGTTGCTTTTTGGCATTGGGCCATCATCATGCAGGGAGGGACAGCCGTGTCTTATGTAGCACTTTATCGCCAATGGCGGCCGCAGGATTTCAATAATCTCGTGGGGCAGGAGCATGTCTCACAGACTTTGAAAAACGCTATCCAGTTGGGCCGTATTTCCCATGCCTATTTGTTTGCCGGCCCACGGGGTACAGGCAAAACCAGTACAGCTAAGATCTTGGCCAAAGCGCTCAATTGCGTGGAGGGGCCTACCACGGAACCTTGCAACCAATGTGCCAATTGCGCTAAAATTACTGCCGGCACCTCTATGGATGTCTTTGAAATTGATGCGGCCTCCAACCGGGGAATTGATGAAATCCGGGACCTCAGGGAAACCATTAAATTTGCGCCGGTAGACGGACGTTACAAAGTATATATCATTGATGAAGTACATATGTTAACCACGGAAGCCTTCAATGCGCTGCTGAAAACTCTGGAGGAACCGCCGGCCCATGTGGTCTTTATTTTAGCGACCACGGAAGCGCATAAAATTCCGGCGACCATCCATTCCCGCTGCCAGCGTTATGATTTTAGGCGGATTAGTAATCAGGAAATTGAAGACCGTATCCGGGAAATTGCCGCCCATACCGGACTGACCATTGAGCCGGAGGCTGTCAGATTGATTGCCGTGCACGCTGACGGCGGACTGCGCGACGCGCTCAGCATTCTCGATCAGTGCGCCACTTTGTCCGATTCGGCGATTGATACGGCTAAAGTGCGCCAATTGTTAGGGCTGATCGGTCACGAATCGATTTTGCGTCTGACCGGTTGTCTAGCAGATAAAGCGCCCAAAGATGTACTGCTGGTGGTGGATGAATTATGCCGCCAGGGCAAGGATGTGCGTCAGGTGCTGTTAGAGCTGGTACAGCATTTCCGCGGACTGATGTTGTACAAAGCGGCACCTGAATTGGAAAATATAGATGTGTATGTAGGTGATAAAGCTGTATTGGCTGAGCAGAGTGCCCGATTCAGTCATGAAGAACTGTCGGGGATGATTCATATGCTGCATGAGGCTGCTAACGAAGCCCGGCGGGTGCCGGAGCCGCGGATTGCTGCCGAAGTGGCGCTGCTGGCCATGTGCCGCCGGCAGGGAAGCGGCAGTATGGATGCGCTGCTCATGCGCCTGGAAGCACTGGAAAGTAAGTTGAACCACTGGGAAAATTCGGGGGGAGCGCCGGTTCGGCCAGGCATACCCCAAACCGCCGCTCCGGTCAGGGAAACCAGAACCGTTGCAGCCGGCCAGGTAAACAGTGTGGAGCCCGCCGCTCCGGTGACCGCTGCCAAAGCCACAGCGGCATCGGCCGCACCGAAGGCAGCCCCGGCAGTTTCGGGCGAGAAACCCAAAGACATGAATCAAGTCTGGGACGGTGTCTTGCGGGAGTTGCTGGCAGCCGGTAAACGTTCGGTACATGCCTGTGTGGCGCAAGGCCAGTTGGTGGCATTCGATGAAAAACAGGCTGTCATTCAGTTTACGGCGGCCTTTCCGAAAGAACGGACGGAAAAAGAGGATTACCGTGCTATTATAGAGAAGATATTCATGCAGATTTCGGGCTATCCGGTTCAACTAAAGTGCATGCTCGGCCACGCGGCGCCGTCCAAACCTGCCGAAGCGCCGGGAACAGATAAAACAGCCGCTCCTGCCGGCCCTAGTGCGGCAAAGCAGCCGGAAGAGGACCACGCGTTAAAACAGGCGTTAAAAATGTTTGGCGGTAAAGTGATCAAGCAGGAAAATCATGAGGAGGGTTAATACATATGTTTGGAAATATGGGAAACATGGGAAATATGGCTGGAATGATGAAAAAAGTACAAAAATTGCAGGCCGATATGGCCAAGATGCAGGAGGAATTGAAAGGCCGTGTTTTGGAAGTCTCCTCCGGCGGTGGTGCCGTTAAAATCGTTATTACCGGCGAGAAACAAATTCAGTCGGTAAAAATTGATCCCGGTGCAGTAGACCCGGAAGATATCGAAATGCTGGAAGACCTGATTGCGGCTGCCGTAAATGAGGCGATCAAAAAAGTAGACGATATGATGGCGCAGGAAATGGGCAAACTGACCGGGGGCTTGAATCTTCCGCCGGGAATGTTTTAAGCTCCATGCAATATATCGCACCGTTAGCCAATTTAATTGAACAATTCCGGGCATTGCCTGGCATTGGAGCAAAGTCCGCTGTGCGGCTTGCCTATCATGTACTGGAAATGGATAAAGATAAGGCTACCGCGTTGTCTAAAGCTATTGTGGAGGCTAAGGCCAAAATCAGCTATTGCCAGACCTGTTTCAATTTAACTGATTGCAACCCTTGCGCTATTTGTCAGTCGCCGAACCGGGATCGAACCGTCCTCTGTGTTATGGAGGAACCCCGCGATGTGGCAGCGATGGAAAGAACACGGGAATATAAGGGACTATACCATGTACTGCATGGTTCATTATCGCCACTGGAAGGGATCGGGCCTGAGGAGTTGCGAATTAAAGAGCTTTTGGTCCGCCTGCAGGACGGCAGTGTAAAAGAAGTCATCATGGCCTCCAATCCCAATGTGGAAGGCGAGGCTACCGCCATGTACCTGGCTCGGCTGATTCAGCCGCTGGGTGTCAAGGTAACGCGCATTGCCCATGGATTGCCGATGGGCGGCGACCTGGAATACGCCGATGAGGTTACCTTGTCCAAGGCGCTGGAAAACCGGCGTGAAATGTAAGGATGTTTAATAACCTCCTCTTGTGGAAAAAATAACCGCAAGAGGAGGTTTTATTTATGGTGATGACATGGCAAAAACTTGTGAAAAACCTGTTAACTCCGGAAGAATGCCAGCCTAAGTCCCTGCCGGACTTAAAGGAAATGGTGGAACAGGCCAGGCAGGAATGGCTGTCGGCCCAATATTATTACAATACCGTAACCGATAAGGACCTGGTCGATCATGCTGTATATATGATGCAAGCTGCGGAAAAGAAATACGTTTACTTACTCAAACAGGCCCGGCAGGCCGGTATTACTCACTACCCTTATCCCGGACATATAGAGGAAGACTCAAAACTTGTATATTAATGATAAAAAAATCAGAGCCTGGCTCTGGTTTTTTTATTAACCGTGCGGTGCAGGGGAGTTTATGCTCTTTTGTCATAAACCGGACTGGCTGCGACTATATTTTGGAAGAGAGGTATCGGGGGAGGGATGAGAATGATGGCATGGCGGACCCTGTTGACAGGATGGTTGATGGAAGAGCAGCGCACAGCCACGGTGCCCAACCTGTGGGAGCTCATTGAACAAGCAAAATGCGACTGGCTATATGCGCACAGCTATTATAACAATGTAAGCGAGCCTGATTTGTTGGAATATGCCATATATATGATCAAAGCCTCGGAGAAAAAGTATACCTATTTACTAAAACAAGCCAGGTTTGAAGGACTGAAAGAAGAAATACACATAAATCGTGCTAATAAATACATGACAGGCTGTTAAATCTGATTTACAATAAAAGAAGCAAAGGGGGGAGTTATGATGCCACCGCTTTTTGGGATGGAATGGAGTATAAATGTAATCATTGCCTATGCCTTCGGCATTATATTGATTTATTTATTGGGTCGAATGTTTTTAATGCCGTTGCGGCTTATTTTTCGCCTGATTTATAATGGCCTGGTGGGAGGCGTCATGTTATGGGTGGTCAACTTTGTTGGTGCCCACATGGGTTTTACTTTGGCGATCAATCCGATTACGGCGCTGATTGCCGGCTTCTTGGGTTTACCGGGCGTTATCCTGCTGATTCTATTTAAACTGTTCATTGCCGGCTAGGGTGTGAAAATTTTATAATGCACGTATATAATCCAAACAACGAGCATATGCTAGAAACCGTGAGCATATGCTCGTTGTTTGCCTGTCAATCTAGCATACTCGGGATAGAGTACATTGCCCCATGAGTCAAGTCTATGATATATTATACAAGTCGTCACAACACGGCAAACAAAAAAACAGGTTGACAGGCAAAAGCCGATGTGATAGTATATAAAAGCTGTCGCAAGGCGGCGGTCAACAGGAACTGCGGCAACGCAGTCCGGTGTTCTCTGAAAACTGAACAATGTAAGGTATAAACAATATGCCAGATGTGCGGACTCGTATCACTTAGGTGATACAGTCACAATAAATAATTCTTTAAACAATTATAGAGCCATCAAAAGGCTCCATAAATAAACTTTTATGGAGAGTTTGATCCTGGCTCAGGACGAACGCTGGCGGCGTGCCTAACACATGCAAGTCGAACGGAGGTTTTCAGCAATGGAGATCTTAGTGGCGAACGGGTGAGTAACGCGTAAACA
>NZ_FODY01000043.1 GCF_900110485.1 Propionispora vibrioides
GGAACTTCCACATCTACCGTTTCACATTTAATCATTTCCACCGATTTTTTCCGTAAAAAACCGGCGAAAACCATTTCGTCAATATCTTTAGGCAGTACGTGCAATTGTCCGGTCATGGCCTTACTGCCAAAAGTCGCCACACCAAATCGGCTGGACTCTTCGGCCGCAAAAATGACGATCTCTACCGGATGGGTTAGGGGACCTCTTTTTTGCAGTTCTTTCACGGCTTGGATTGCAGCCACCACTCCCAAGGTTCCGTCGTATTTACCGCCTTCGGGAACGGTATCCAAATGGGAGCCGGTCATAACGACCGTCTGCTCAGGATCACTCCCTTCCAGCCGGGCAATGATATTGCCGGCTCCGTCGACCCGTACCAATAGGCCCATAGTCTGGAGAAACTTCACTATATAGTTTCGCGCCTGTATGTCGGAATCACTGAATGCCAAGCGGGTTATACCCTTCTCACCTTTGCCAAACAGGGCAATTTCCTCGATTAAACGCAACGTCTCCTGTTTATCCATACTGCTCGCCTCCCGCTTAACTATGTCTTCCTATTGACAGTATACCCTAATCGCCGCTATTTTTCCATATATTAACCAGCAACAAGGGGAACAAAAAAACGCGCAGAGTCACCTCTGCGCGTTTTTACGCAATTTAGTCAGACAACTATTTAGCCGATAACAGCCATAACTTCGCCAATTTTTACACCTTGGCCAGCAGCTACGTTGATGGATTTTACAGTGCCGTCAGCGGGAGCTGAAATTTCATTTTGCATTTTCATAGCTTCTAAAATCAAAACTACATCGCCTTTTTTCACTTTTTGTCCGGCTTCGGCTACAATTTTAACCACTTTGCCAGGCATCGGAGCCGATACGGCAGTATCGCCAGCACCTACTTGAGCAGGAGCCGGAGCAGCAGCAGGAGCAGCCGGTTTAGCAGCAGGAGCCGGAGCGGCAGCCGGTTTAGCGGCAGGCTTAACGGCAGGTGCAGCTTTTACTTCTTCTACTTCTACTTCAAAGGCAGTACCATTCACTGTGATGTTAAACTTTTTCATTCGCAATTCCTCCATGTTGATTATTAAATTTTGTCAGTCAACACATGCTACGCCGTTTATTTTAATGAGAATTCATTAATTTTTGGCGGCCTGCAGCTGCCCAAGCAGCACTTGTGCTAATTTTTATTGCCAGGTTACCTGTCCCCATCATAGCAGTTACTGCAGCGGCAATCGCAGCCACGACTTCAGGCTTTATATCCTTAGCATCAATTTTCATTCCATTCACCTACCCCTTATAGCGGTATATTGCCATGCTTTTTCGCCGGCCGTGCTTCCCGTTTGCTTGCCAGCATATTCAAGGCAGTGATAATACGCGGTCTGGTTTCCTTCGGTTCAATAACGATATCAACAAAACCACGTTCTGCCGCTTTATACGGTGTAGCGAATTCTTCCACGTATTCAGCCGTTTTAGCAGCCACATCAGGATCCTTACGGAAAATAATGTTGGCGGCACCGGCAGGGCCCATAACGGCAATTTCCGCCGTCGGCCAGGCCAATACCTGATCGGCGCCCAAATCCTGCGAACACATGGCCAGATAGGAACCGCCGTATGCTTTACGGGTAATGACCGTAATTTTAGGCACAGTGGCTTCACAATAGGCATACAGCATTTTCGCACCGTGGCGGATAATACCGCCGAACTCTTGGTCCGTACCGGGCAGGAAGCCGGGAACGTCCACGAGGTTGACCAGCGGAATATTGAAAGCATCGCAGAACCGGATAAAACGGGATGATTTATCCGAAGCGTTTACATCCAGGCAGCCTGCCATAACAGCCGGCTGATTGGCAATAATGCCTACGCTTTTTCCATCAAAGCGGGCAAAGCAAGTGATGATATTTTGGGCATAATGTTCGTGAACTTCATAAAATTCGCCATTATCGACAACTGCCTTGATGACGTCTTTCATATCATAAGGCATATTGGGATTATCCGGCAGCAAGGTATTCAGTTCTTCATCCATACGGTTGGCGTCATCTTCCGTAGCCACTACCGGCGCTTCTTCCAGGTTGTTGCTGGGCAGGAAGCTGAGCAAGTAACGGATCTGTTCGATGCAGTCATCTTCATTTTCCGCGGCAAAATGAGCCACACCGGAAGTGCTGTTGTGCGTCATGGCACCGCCAAGCTGTTCAGCAGTCACTTCTTCGGCCGTAACCGATTTAATAACAGCCGGTCCAGTAATAAACATCTGGCTGGTATTTTTGACCATGTAGATGAAGTCCGTCAGCGCCGGTGAGTATACGGCACCGCCGGCACAGGGTCCCATGATAACCGATATTTGCGGAATCACACCGGAAGCCTGGGTATTCCGGAAAAAGATTTTGCCATAGCCGGACAACGCGTCTACAGCTTCCTGAATACGGGCACCGCCGGAATCATTAATACCGATAACCGGTGCTCCCATTTTGATCGCCAAGTCCAATACTTTACAAATTTTAGCAGCATGCATTTCGCCTAAGGAGCCGCCTTCCACCGTAAAGTCTTGAGCAAAAGCATAGACCAAACGGCCGTTAACCGTACCGTAACCGGTCACAACGCCTTCACCGGGAAGTTCTTTTTCATTCATTCCGAAGTTTACGCAACGATGTGTAACAAATTGGTCAAGCTCAACAAAGGTATCGGGATCAAAGAATTTGTTGATCCGTTCGCGCGCTGTATATTTTCCCGAAGCATGCTGCTTTTCAATACGTTTTGCGCCCCCGCCAAGCTTAACTTTTTCCTGTTTTGCTTTAAGGTCCTGAATTTTTTCCTGGACTGTTGACATCTTATACCTCCTACGAAATGAAACTATTTACGTTCCGAAAGCTCCAGCAAAATTCCGCCAGTTGCTTTAGGATGAACGAAAGCAATACTGGCGCCGCCGGCACCATAACGCGGCTTCTCATCAATCAGGCGAACGCCTTTTTCTTTGAGGTCGGCCAACGCATTTTCAATGTTGTCGACACGAAGAGCGATATGCTGGATACCTTCCCCGTTCTTTTCAATAAATTTAGCAATCGGGCCGTCCGGAGCAGTCGATTCCAACAACTCCACTTCGCTGTCACCGCTAGGAATAAAGCAGACTTTTACCTTTTGCTGCTCAACAACTTCTTCCCCCATAGCCTTCATTCCCAATACTTCGGTATAAAACTTTTTCGCCTGTTCCAGATCTTTAACGGCGATACCTATATGGTCCACTTTAAGTACTTCAAACATTATTTTTTCCTCCTTTTCAATTCTTTAGCGCAATATCGCTTTCAAAATCCCATCCACAGCAGTGTACGGGTCCTGTTCCCGCGCTTCCACTTGTTTGATCAGTTGATCAAATTCCCCGGAAACGGTCATTTTATTTATAATATACCGGCCAATCTGCGAATTCAACATGGCAATCAGTTCATCTTTTACCCGTTTGCCACGACGAACCGCCCTTTCACCGGTTTCTTCCGACCAGGCGGCGTGCTTATCAATGGTATCCGCCAGTTCGGTAATTCCCTGGTTTTGTGATGCAATGACCTTTTTGATCGGGGGACGCCAATCAACTTTGTACTGATTCAAGTCCAGCATCATTTCCAATTCGACATATAACCGGTCTACGCCTTCCCGGTCTGCCTTATTGATGGCAAAAATATCGCCAATTTCCAAAATCCCGGCTTTGATGGCCTGAATATCGTCACCGAGACCGGGAACCAGAACAACCAGTGTCGTGTCTGCCGTCTTGGCGACATCCACTTCCGACTGTCCCACGCCTACCGTTTCCACAATCACGATATCCTTGCCGGCGGCATCCATCAGCTTAACCACTTCACCGGTCTTATGGGATAAACCACCCAAGCTGCCGCGGGTTCCCATACTGCGGATAAAAACACCCTCGTCCAGTGTCAGTTCATTCATCCGGATGCGGTCGCCTAAAATAGCGCCACCGGAAAAAGGACTGGTCGGATCAATGGCCACAATGCCCACCGTCTTACCGCGGCGACGGTATTCCCGGGCCAACTTGTCGGTCAAAGTACTCTTTCCCGCCCCCGGCGGCCCGGTAATGCCAATGACATAGGCATTACCGGTATGGGGATAAATTTGCTGCATAATCTGCACAGCGTGATCATATTCATTTTCCACGGCCGTAATCGCCCGTGACAGGGCCAGCCGCGAACCGGCTAATAAATCCTTTACAATATCCACGGGATTCACAACCTAGTTCAATTTGGTGTTGATGAAATCGACAATGGTTTGCGTGGCCGTGCCGGGAGTAAATACTTCCGCCACGCCAGCTTCCTTCAAGGCCGGGATGTCGGCATCGGGAATAACGCCGCCACCAAGCACCAGTACATCGCTCATCCCTTTGTCACGAAGCAGGTTAACCACTTTCGGGAACAGATGAGTATGAGCGCCTGACAACAAGCTCAAAGCAACTACGTTTACGTCTTCCTGCAGAGCCGCTTCGGCGATTTGTTCCGGGGTCTGTCTAAGTCCTGTATAAATTACCTCAAAGCCTGCATCTCTTAATGCACGCGCTACTACCTTAGCACCACGGTCATGACCATCAAGACCTGGTTTTGCCACCAATACTCTTATACGTTTTTCCATGTCTATCTTCCTCTCATGATTACTCTTAAAGTATGCTACTCAAGTCCTGTACTCTTTACAGGCTTACATGGGCCTCATATTCACCGAACACGCTGCGCATTACATTGCAGATTTCGCCGAGTGTTGCATAGGCTCTGACAGCATCCAAAATAATAGGCATTAAGTTGGTATGCTCATCTTTGCAGGCTGCAGCCAAGGCTGCCAATTTGGCTTCAACCACAGCATTGTCGCGTTTTGCCCGCAATTCGCCCAATTTGGCTTTTTGTCCTACGCCGACGGACGGGTCAACCCGCAGCAAGCCTTCTACCGGTTTCTCTTCGATCTGGAATTGGTTTACGCCAACAACAATGCGTTTTTTGGTTTCCACTTCCATTTGATATTTGTAAGCGCTGTCCTGGATTTCTTTTTGGATGTAGCCTTTTTCAATAGCCACAGGAGCGCCGCCCATATCATCAATCTTTTGGATATAAGCCAGGGCTTCTTCCTCCAGTTTGTTAGTCAGAGCTTCGATATAGTAAGAACCGGCCAACGGGTCAATGGTATCGGCAATGCCGCTTTCATAGGCAACAATCTGCTGAGTTCTCAGTGCAATGCGTACCGAATCTTCGGTCGGCAGGGCCAGAGCTTCATCTTTCGAGTTGGTGTGCAAGGATTGGGTTCCGCCCAATACGGCGGCTACCGTCTGCAGTGCAACACGGACAATATTGTTTTCCGGTTGTTGAGCAGTCAGCATGGATCCGGCTGTTTGCGTGTGGAAACGCAGCATCCAGGATTTGGGTTTTTGCGCTTTGAAACGTTCTTTCATAACTTTAGCCCAAATGCGGCGGGATGCACGGAATTTAGCCACTTCTTCCAGCACATTGTTATGGGCATTCCAGAAGAAGGAAAGTCTGCCGGCAAAATCATCTACGTTGAGGCCTGCTTTAATAGCCGCTTCTACATAGGCGATACCGTCGGCAATCGTAAAGGCGATTTCCTGCGCAGCCGTGGAACCAGCTTCACGGATATGGTAGCCGGAGATAGAGATGGTGTTCCAGTTAGGAACATTCTTCGAGCAATATTCAAAAATATTGGTAATCAGACGCATGGAAGGTTTCGGCGGGAATATGTAAGTACCGCGTGCCGCATACTCTTTCAGGATGTCGTTTTGGATAGTACCGTTTAATTTATCAGGAGTTACCCCTTGTTTTTCAGCCACAGCAATATACATGGCCAGCAAAACCGATGCCGGTGCGTTGATGGTCATGGACGTCGATACTTTGTCCAAAGGAATCCCGTCAAACAAGGTTTCCATATCGGCCAGCGAGTCGATAGCCACACCCACCTTGCCAACTTCTCCTTCGGAAATGGCATCGTCCGAGTCGTAACCGATCTGGGTCGGCAAGTCAAAAGCTACGGAAAGACCGGTTTGGCCGGCATCCAGCAGGAACTTATAACGTTTGTTGGATTCTTCCGCCGTAGCAAAGCCGGCATACTGACGCATGGTCCAGAAACGGCCGCGATACATGGTCGGCTGTACGCCGCGGGTAAATGGGAATTCGCCCGGGAAACCAAGATCCTTTTCATAATCAAATTCGGTAACGTCCAGTGGCGTATACAATCTGTTAGGCTCCAGATTCTTCCGCTCAGGAAATTTGGCTAAGGCTTTCTCAACTTTAGCATCATAGGCTGCTTTTTTTTCTTTTAACTGTTCAACATTCGTACTCACTATTATGTCCCCCTCTTTAAAATTGCTTTATTTTTTCATAGTCCCGGTTTGTAAAAACCTAGCATGCCAAGACAGAGCCTCATCCAGAAGGTGCGGTGTATGTGCAAACTTAGTGGCCTTTTCAGCTCTATCCAAGTAATCCGTCAGCATGGGCTGATAATCGGGATGCGCACATTTTTCAATAATCACCCGGGCTCTTTCACGAGGACTCAGGCCGCGGACATCCGCCAGACCGCGTTCAGTAATGAACACGTCGACATCATGTTCGGTATGGTCAATATGCGAACACATGGGAACGACGGATGAAATAAGACCTCCTTTGGCCACCGAAGTGGAAAAGAATAAAGTAAGATATGCATTACGGGCAAAATCCCCGGATCCGCCAATACCGTTCATCATCTTGCTTCCCATAATATGGGTCGAGTTGACATGTCCGTAAATATCAAATTCAATCGCCGTATTCATCGCGATAATACCGATGCGACGGGCAATCTCCGGACTGTTGGCAATTTCTTGCGGTCTTAACATCATTTTGCTCCGGTATTTTTCAATATTGGCATACAGACGTTTCTGACCCTCCGGTGAAGGCGAGAAGGAAGTTCCCGAGGCAAACTTCAATTTACCGGCATCGGCCAAGTCCAGCATGCCGTCTTGAATAACTTCCGTATATACTTCGAGATTTTTAAAATCGGAATCGACAAAACCGGAAATAACCGCATTGGCTACCGAACCTACGCCGGATTGCAGCGGCAACAGATCCTTCGGCAAGCGGCCCGCTTTAATTTCATGTTTGAAAAATTCAATGGCCAATTCGGACATAGTTTTGGAATTATCGTCAATCGGGGCAAAATCGCGTACATCGTCCGGAATATCACAGGGAACGATGTATTTTATTTTATCTAGGCCACAGGGTATGTAAGGCGTACCAATGCGGTCATCTACCTTGACAATCGGAATCGGTTGACGGTGCGGCGGATCAAGCGGTACATACACGTCATGCATGCCTTCCAAGGCCAGCGGCTGGGAAGTGTTGATTTCAACAATAACAATATCAGCGCTTTGTACATAAGAGGCAGTATTGCCCATTGACGTAGTGGGGATCAGATGACCCTCCTCGGTAATGGCACAGGCTTCAACAATAGCTACATCCACTTTACCGCCAAAAAAACCGTAGCGTGTCAATTGAGCCGATTCGCTAAGGTGAAGGTCAAAATAATTTACCTTACCGCTATTTAAAGACTTACGCAAGTCGCCATTAGTTTGGTAAGGCATTCTTCTGGCGATTCCGTTTACTGCCGCCAGCGAACCGTCCAGTTCCTGACCTACGGAAGCACCCGTCCATAAATTAATTTGAAAATGCTCTTTAGAAATTCTTTTCGCTAACGCCATGGGCACCGCCTTAGGATAGCCGGCCGGCGTAAAACCGCTTGTCCCCACATTCATATTAGGCTTTATAATTGCCGCTGCTTCTTCAGCAGTAACAATTCTGTCTAATAATATTTTGTTGCGTATGCGATCTTGAATGTCAATCATATCCATACTCCTTCCCATTCTAGTCTAGGGAAGCACTGATTTAACGAGCCTGTCGTCCCAGTACCTTGGCACCCTACCGGTTTAGAATTGACAAGATACTAACGAAAGATTTTTTCGCCTGGCAAGGAAGCAAAGCCGAAAGAATAGTTGGGCTATTGCAAGGTTTTGCTGACGCAGCCAGACGGAAAAAGAGCCGTCAGGACGCGCAGTGCGAATAAAGCAGTGCTTTCCTAGTATTTTTTTTATTTGGAATACATATACACACAAGTTATCATAAAAAAACACCAAAGGCCTATTTTGTTGGTACAAAACAACCCTAGGTGTATGCCGCTGTCGGTAAAACAAAGCAAAAAGGCCATAACTAACCGGCCCAAGCATAACAGCATAACGCTTAGGTTACTTATATGATGTTTTAGATACTGTCATATATTTCTTCCTAAGTGTACTTCTATATTCATACCGTATCTCCTGCCAAGTATGTGAAATTTTTATTTATTATAAAAAATATACAAAATACACAATTATATTTGTTGTTTCGGCGGCGTTTTTCGCGCCAGGTAATAAGACAGGCTGCTCAACCCGACGGACAAATCCTCATCAATAACATAAATGCTGCCGGGGACACGGATTTTACGGGGCGCAAAATTCCAAATCCCCCGGATGCCGGACACTACCAGTTTATCAGCCACTTCCTGGGCATGAGCTTCCGGAACGGCAATAATGCCAATGTGAATATTCTTCTCCTGCACAATTTTCTCCATGTCATCCAGGTGAAACACCTGAACACCATTGATATGTAGGCCGATCTTAGTGGGGTCAACATCAAAGATCGCTGCCAGATTAAAGCCTAACGAAGAAAAGTGGCGATAGTTGGCCAAGGCCCAGCCCAGATGGCCTACGCCGATAATCGCAAAATTCCAGTTGCAGTGCAGTCCCAGTATATCGCCAATATTACGCAAAAGTTCTTTTACATAATAGCCGACACCTTTTTTGCCAAACTGTCCGAAGGAAGCCAAATCCTTCCTGATCTGTTCCGGCGTAATTCCCAGCCGGCGGCCCAACTCCTCCGAAGATATGATCTCCACATCTTCCCGTTGCAACAGGCGCAACGTACGAAAATATAGCGGCAGACGGTCAATCGTCGCTTTCGAAATAATGATGGAGTCTTCTTTCAAAAACTTCCCCCCCTAGATAAGGATACTTCAAAAATAGTTCGTTCATAATTTGGCAAAAATCACCCATTTGTTTACAAAATAATACCTTTGAATACCGTACTATATTATAGTCCAGATTCCAGAAATAAACAATAGGTGAGCGCTCCTAGCACCTCATCCGGCAAAATCGAAAAGGCAGCGCCGGCCTCCATTATGCCGCCCAATTTCAAAATTTGTAAGGCGTGGCAAAAGAGCTGTGATGGATGCGCCAAGCGGCGACAATCAACCCATTGATCAACCAGAACAACATAGACATCTGAATATTAAACAAAATGTAATCGGTTAATCCGCCGATGACAATACTGGCCATCGCCGCCACCATGCCCAGCATAATGCCGGACAGCCATTTCGATCTCCCCTGAACGGCCATCTTAAAGGCCGCCGCCATATGTCCGTAAAGGATTCCCATAAATGCCAGCAGGCCCGGAATACCTGTTTCCGCCGCAACCGCCAGGTACATGTTATGAGCATGAAAAATGGTCGTCGCCGGATCATGAATGTAAAAATCATAATCGGGGTAAGCCAGCCAATAAGCTCCCCAGCCGACTCCAAACAGCGGCTTGTCGTGAATCATGGCCAGCGTACTTTCCCACAGAGCCATGCGCAGTGACGAAGAAGTATCGGTCGGATTAAAGATCGACAGCACCCGCTCCCAGGCTGTATGCTGACCGCAGAGCATCAGCAGAGGGATAATCAGCAGCAGCCAGAAAAGCTTGCGGCTGTAAAAAACACTATAGATGATAATGACAACCAGTATGCTGACCCAGGCACCCCGTGAATAGGTGAAAACCAGGCACAGCCCCAGCATGCTAACAATAACCGATAAGAAAAACTTATCCCTAGCCCGTTTTAGACCGCAAACAATGCCGGTGGTTACGGCCGCCATAATGACCAGAAACCCGGCCAATAGATTGGGATTATGTAAGGTAGAAAATACCCGCGTTTTTAGTTCGGGAAATTGGCTGTCGTCCACCCAGTCCAGCTTGGATATATCAAGACCATGAAAATATTGATAAAAGCCGTATAGAGAAACCAGGCAGGAAGACAGCACCATCAATTTAAGCACCCGCTTCAACTGCTCGGGAGAATGAATGTGATTGACCACCAAATAGTAGAGCAGCACATACCGGCTCATCAACTGAAAATAGTTATACGAACTATAACCGGGATCAGGAGAACTTTGAATTGAAAAACCGGACCATATGACAAAAAACAAAATCATTCCGTCGAAAACAGTGGCTTTTGTGTCCAGTCGTCTGGTAATCACCATTTTTACCAGCCACATAAAACCGCCAACTGCCAAAAATACACTGGTAATATCCAGTGAGAGCGGCAAAAAAAAGGCAACCGCCATAATGCAGTGCTCAATAAAAAAGTCCAGATTATATATCCATTTACTAGTGCTATATTGTTTGTACACAGCTTCACCCATTTAATTATTCAATATTCGGTACTCTTCCCGGCGAAATAAAGTCAACCACATAAAATATCTAGCTAATTATACCTGATTATTCTGAATTTGTCCACTTAAGACTCTTTTTCTCACGGCTCCGATCAGGTATAATGACCCGGCGGCACAAACAATCCCGCTTTCACCAGCCAGGGAAAAAACCTCCTGCAGCCCGGCTTCAATGGAATCGGCTGTCTTCACCAGCTCGGCCGTAATCAGAGCCGCCACCTCCGCCGGTTCACCGGCCCGCTCGGAAAGCGGCGCTACCACGACCACCCGGTCGCAAGACCGGATTAGGCTTCTGGTCATGCCGGCGACATCCTTATCCCGTAAAATGCCCAGCAAAAAAGTAATGGGGCGACCAGGGAACAGACTGTCCAGGTTATCTCTGAGTGCCTGTACACCGGCCAGATTGTGTGCCCCGTCAATCACAAAAACCGGCTTGTCACCGACAAACTCGAACCTGCCCGGCCAGCTTACCTGAAGCAGCCCGTTCCTTATGGTCCGGTCACTGATCCGCTCTTCCTGCCGGCTGAGCAGCCAGGCCGTCGCTACTGCCACGGCGGCATTTTTCACCTGATGCGCGCCCAGCATCGGCAATACAAAACGATCCTGCTTTTTCCAGACACCGGCCTGGATATCAATGGTCTGCAGCCGGCCCTGTATTGTGACAAAGGACGCGGTAAAATCCTCTCCCCAACTATATAGCGGAGCAGCTTTGCCGGCCGCCGTCCGGCCGATCAGTTCCCGCGCCTCCCCTTCGGCAGCGGTAACAACAGGAACCTGCTCCTTAATAATGCCGGCCTTATGGTGGGCAATCTCCGCCACCGTAGCGCCGCAACGATCAATATGATCAATCGTTACGTTGGTAATTACGCAAATCTCCGGTACAATCACATTGGTCGAATCCAACAAACCGCCCAGACCGACCTCGATCACCGCATATTCCACCCGGCAGCGGGCGAACCAATAAAAGGCCGCCGCCGTCAGCACTTCAAACTCGGTGGGCTGTTCCCCGCCCAGTTCCAGCAGCCTGGCCACCTGGCGGCTGGTATATTCGATTGCCGCGGCAAACTCCTCCCGGGCAACCGGTTGTCCGTCGATAGCCAGCCGCTCGGTATAATCAATCAAGTGCGGGGATGTATACATCCCCGTCTTGATCCCGCTGGCAACCAGAATAGCGGACAGCATGGCGGTTGTCGAGCCCTTGCCGTTAGTGCCGGTCACATGGATGGACTTAAACTGCCGCTCCGGATTTCCCATCAACTCCAGCAGACGGGAAATTCTCGTCAGGCCCAACTGTATTCCGAAGGTATTTAATCCGGCCAGATAGGCCAGTGCCTCATCGTATGTCATATTATCACCTTTATAGTGTTTCCAGGTAACTAAGCCGTTCCTGGATCGCCGCTTTTTTCTCCCCGTATTCCTGTTCCTTGGCCCGTTCCTTGGCGATAACATCGGCCGGTGCCTTGGCGACAAACCCTTCGTTGGCCAGCTTGCCGGCCAGGCGGCTCAGTTCTTTGTCCAGCGATGCCAGTTCTTTATTCAGCCGGGCTGTTTCCTTCTCTATATCAATCAGGCCTTTCATCGGCAAATACACTTCCACGCCGTTCACGACGGCCGTCATAGCATTGGCCGGTTTGTCCTGACTACTGTCCGTAATCAGCACAGGCTCCAAAGCGGCCAGCGTTTTCAGGTACTGTACATTATCGGTCAATACCTGTTTAAGGTCCGCATTGGCAGCCTGTAAAATGGCTTCGCTTTTTCTGCCGGGCGGCACATTGACCTCGGCCCGCATGTTGCGCACCGCCTTGATGGTCTCCATAATGATTTCCATCTGCTGTTCGGCGGCACCATTTACATACTCGGCCTCCTTGGCCGGCCAGGCGGCTACCATAATGCTGACTCCGTCATGGGGCAGGTGCTGCCAGATATTTTCCGTAATAAACGGCATGAAGGGATGCAGCAGTTTCAGCGTATTTTCCAGCACGTGCCATAATACATACTGGGCCGTCCTCTTCGCTGCCGCCTGTTCTTTATTATACAGTCTGGGTTTTGCCAACTCGATATACCAGTCACAATACTCATTCCAAATGAATTCATACAGCAGGCGGGCGGCTTCCCCTAGTTCAAACCGCTCCAGATTACGGGTAACAGCTTCCACCGTATGGGCGTAACGGCTCAAAATCCATTGATCGGCCAGCGTAAAGGACGCCGGGTCAGGCCGCTCGGTCGCATCAAAATCGGTCAAGTTCATCAGAACAAAACGGGAAGCGTTCCAGAGCTTATTGGAAAAGTTGCGGCTTGACTCCACCCGCTCCCAGTAAAACCGCATATCATTGCCGGGGGTATTGCCGGTAATCAGTGTAAAGCGCAGCGTGTCGGCGCCGTATTTTTCGATCACATCCAGCGGATCAATACCGTTGCCCAGGGATTTGCTCATTTTCCGTCCCTGGCCGTCCCGGACCAAACCGTGAATAAATACATGTTCAAACGGAATGTCCTGCTGGAATTCCAGCCCCATCATAATCATGCGGGCCACCCAGAAGAAAATAATATCATAGCCGGTTACCAGCACACTGGTCGGATAAAAGCTTTTCAGTTCTTCGGTCTGTTCCGGCCAGCCCATAGTGGAAAAAGGCCAAAGCCCCGAGCTGAACCAGGTATCCAGCACATCCGGGTCCTGTTCCAGGCTGCCGCCGCATTTTGGGCAGGCCGCCGGTGAGTTACGGGAAACGACCGTTTCGCCGCAGGCACAGTACCAGGCGGGAATGCGATGACCCCACCAGATTTGCCGCGATATGCACCAGTCTCTGATATTTTCCAGCCAATTTAAGTAAATCTTCGTGAACCGCTCAGGAACAAATTTTATTTTTCCCGATCGCACAGCTTCGATAGCCGGTTCGGCCAACGGCTGCATCCGCACATACCACTGTTTGGAGATTAACGGCTCCACCACCGTCGCGCAGCGCTGGCAATGCCCAACCGCGTGGGAATGATCCTCGATTTTCACCAAGAAGCCCTGTTCTTTTAAATCGCTGACTAATAGCTTACGGCATTCATAGCGGTCCAAGCCGCTGTATTTGCCGGTGCCTTCCGATATGGTACCATTCGGTTCGATAACGATAATCTCCGGCAGTTCATGGCGCAGTCCCATTTCAAAGTCATTCGGGTCATGGGCGGGTGTTACTTTGACGGCACCGGTGCCAAAGGCTGGATCGACATATTCGTCAGCGATAACCGGAATGCTGCGTCCCACTAACGGCAATATCAGATGTTTGCCGATTAGCTGCTTATAACGGCTGTCTTCGGGATGAACGGCCACGGCAGTATCGCCCAGAATGGTTTCCGGCCGGGTGGTGGCAACGATCAGCGATTCGTCCGGATTGCCTTCGACAAAATATTGAACATGATATAAGTGTCCCGGTTTTTCCTCATGTTCCACCTCGATATCGCTTAACGCCGTATGGCAGCGGGGACACCAATTGGTAATACGGTTGCCCTGGTAAATAAGTCCCTTTTCGTACAGACTTACAAAAACTTCCCGCACCGCTTTGGAGCAGCCCTCATCCATGGTAAAGCGCTCCCGCTCCCAGTCGCAGGAGGCGCCCAGGCTTTTCAACTGGGTGAGGATGCGGCTGCCATAGAGCTTCTTCCACTCCCATACCTTGTCGATAAACGCCTCCCGTCCCAAGTCATAGCGGGAGACATTATCCTTGGCCAGCATTTCCTCCACTTTAATCTGTGTGGCGATACCGGCATGATCGGTACCCGGCATCCACAGAGTGTTATAGCCCTGCATCCGGCGCCAGCGAATTAAAATATCCTGCAGCGTATTATCTAACGCATGTCCCATATGTAGCTGTCCCGTTACATTGGGCGGCGGAATCACAATGCTGAACGGGTCCTTATCCGATGCGGCCGCCGCATGGAACAGCCGGTTTTCCTCCCAAAATTGGTACCATTTTTTTTCTACTGTCTGCGGGTCATACACCGTAGGAATCTGTTGCTCATCCATGTTTATACCTCCTGAAGGATAAAATCATAACAAAAAAGCTCCTTCGCCCCGGAAAGGACGAAAGAGCCTGCTTTCGTGTTACCACCTTGCTTCTCCGGCAAAAACTAACTCCCGCCGGACTCAAACACCATAACGCGGTGACACGGCCGCACCTACTGACTTTCGTTCAGTGCGGCGGTTCCGGGATGACCTTCGGCCCTACTGCGCCGGGAGATCTCACAGCCAAGGATCTCTTCTCTGACAGCCAGTCATGAACTTACTCTTCCCATCATAACCTTTTAACCATATACCAGTTACACTATACTGCCTAACGCAGACAATGTCAAGCCTGACCGGCCCGTTTGTCGCTTAAATAAGTGTCGATGGCGGCAGCGGCTTTCTTGCCGGCGCCCATGGCCAAAATAACGGTGGCAGCCCCTGTCACGATATCGCCGCCGGCAAATACACCGGGCTTGCTGGTGGCGCCGGTTTCGGGATCGGCCACAATATTTCCCTTCTTATTGGTTTCCAGGCCTTTGGTGGTGGACTGGACCAGCGGGTTCGGCCCCTGTCCGATGGCGATGATCACCGTATCGGTAGGCAGTACAAACTCAGAGCCGGGAACTTCCACTGGCCGACGGCGGCCCGAAGCGTCCGGTTCACCTAATTCCATGCTGATACATTTCAGGCCGGTGACCCAGCCTTCCTGATTACCCTGCACCTCTACCGGCGCCGTCAGCAACGTAAAAATAATGCCTTCCTCTTTGGCATGGTGAATTTCTTCCAGTCTGGCCGGCAGTTCAGTCTCGGAACGGCGGTATACGATATGCACCTCTTCCGCCCCCAGTCGTAATGCCGTACGGGCCGCATCCATCGCCACATTGCCACCACCGACGACAGCCACTTTCTTGCCCACATGAATGGGTGTACCCGTGTCAGGGAAACGATATGCTTTCATCAGATTGCAGCGGGTTAAAAATTCATTGGCTGAATATACGCCGTTGAAATTTTCACCGGGGATGTGCATGAAGTGCGGCAGTCCGGCACCGGTGCCGATGAATACGGCATCAAAGCCTTCCTCCTCGATCAGTTCGTCTACCGTAAAAGTTCGGCCGATAACCGCATTTACTTCGATGGCAACGCCCATCTGACGGAGACCGTCAATTTCCGCCTGCACAATCTCTTTCGGCAGACGGAACTCGGGAATACCGTACATCAACACGCCGCCCGGCAAATGGAGCGCCTCAAAAATCGTGACCGCATAGCCCTTTTTAGCCAGTTCACCGGCAGCGCTTAAGCCGGCCGGGCCGGAACCGATGACAGCTACTTTTTGCCCCACTGCTGCCGCGGCGGCAGTGGCCGCACTTTCACCCTGTTTGCGGGCGTAATCGGCTGCATAGCGTTCCAGCCGGCCAATGCCAACCGCTTCGCCTCTTTTGGTTAGTACGCAGAACTTTTCGCATTGGTCTTCCTGGGGGCAAACCCGGCCGCAGATGGCCGGCAAGCCGTTAACCTCTTTTATATTGGCAATGGCGCCGTCCATGTCGCCTTCTTTAATATGCTTGATAAATGCCGGAATATCGACATCCACCGGACAGCCCTTCCGGCAGGGGGCTGCTTTACAGTTCAGGCAGCGGGACGCTTCGGCCTGGGCCAACTCGGCCTCATAGCCCAGCGCCACTTCATCAAAATTGCGGGCCCTTACCTTGGGGTCCTGTTCGGGCATAGCGTTCTTCTTTAGTGAGAGTGACATTTGCATCCCCCTTCCTTGGTCGACGCACAGTGTTCGGCATACTGTTTTTCTTTCGGAATATACATACGCTGCCGCGCCACCAGGCCGGCAAAGTCAACTTTATGAGCATCAAATTCCGGTCCGTCAACGCAGGCAAATTTATTCTCCTCACCGACCGACACGCGACAGCCGCCGCACATCCCGGTCCCGTCCACCATAATCGGATTCAGGCTGACCACGGTAGGAATCTGATAAGGCCGGGTGACTTCGGCCACATTACGCATCATGATCACCGGACCGATGGCAACAACCAGGTCAATTTTCTTCCCTTCGGCAATCATCTGTTTTAAAGGATCGGTAACAAATCCTTTGATACCTTTAGAGCCGTCATCGGTGGCAATATGCAGCGTATCGCTGACAGCCGTCATTTCCTCTTCATAGATCAGAATGTCCTTGTTGCGGGCCCCGATAATCGAGATCACCTCATTGCCGGCCGCCTTCATGCCCCGGGCAATCGGATACACCGGTGCAATCCCGATGCCGCCGCCGACACAGACCACAGTACCGAAATTTTCAATATGAGTCGGTTTACCTAAAGGCCCGACCAGGTCCAGCAGGCTGTCGCCCTCGTTCAAAGTGCCCAGCAGTTTCGTCGAGGCGCCGACTTCCTGGAAGATCAACGTGATACTGCCTTCTTCACGGTCAAAGTCGGCAATTGTCAAAGGCACCCGTTCCCCATCTTCATCAATCCGCAAAATAACAAATTGGCCCGGCTGCGCTTTTTTGGCAATCAGCGGCGCCTGCATTTTAAACAGCTTTACATTGGGCGCCAATTCCTGTTTCAAGAGTATTTTATACACGATAATCCTCCTTAAGTGAAAACTAATCTATTCCTATTAGAAAATTCCGGTAATCGTTCCCTGCTCATCAATATCCATATTGACTGCGGCCGGCTTTTTCGGCAAACCGGGCATTGTCATTATTTCACCGGTCAGGGCTACCAAAAAACCGGCGCCGGCCGCCACCCGGACTTCACGTACCGTAATGGTAAAGCCCTGCGGCCGCCCCAGTTTGGTCATGTCGTCACTGAGTGAATACTGCGTCTTGGCCATACAAACGGGTGTCTTATCAAAGCCAAACTCGGTCAGCTCCCGAATGGTTTTTTCCGCTCCCGGCGTATAATTCACGCCATCTGCGCCATAGATTTCTCTGGCAATAGCGGTAATTTTCTCCTTAATCGGCGCTTTTTCATCATAGATATAAGTAAAACTGCTTTCCTGTTCACAGGCGGCCAGCACTTTCTCGGCCAGTTCCGTACCGCCGGCACCGCCTTTGGCCCATACCTCGGAAATAGCCACTTCCGCTCCCATGGCCAGGCACTTTTCCTTCACGTGCTGCAGTTCGGCCGGTGTATCGTTCGGAAAGGCATTGATGGCTACCACCGCCGGCAGCCCGAATTTATGGGTATTTTCAATATGCTTCATCAAATTGTGCATGCCCAAATCAAGAGCGGCCAGGTTCTCCCTGTTTAAATCGGTTTTCGGCACACCGCCATGCATTTTAAGCGCCCGAACGGTGGCCACGATGACTACCGCCGCCGGTTTCAGTCCGGCGAAGCGGCACTTGATGTCGAGGAATTTCTCGGCCCCCAGATCAGCGCCAAAACCGGCTTCAGTAACAACCACATCGGCCAGCTTCAAAGCATATTTGGTGGCCGTCACGCTATTACAGCCATGGGCAATATTAGCAAAGGGCCCCCCATGCACAAAGGCCGGGGTGTTTTCCAAGGTCTGCACCAAATTAGGCTTGATGGCATCCTTAAAGAGCAGCGTCAAGGCGCCGGTGACCTGCAATTCTTCCACTGTTACCGGTTTTCCCTCATAGGTGTAGGCAACGACAATTCGTCCAATCCGCTGCTTCATATCCATCAGATCATTGGCGAGGCATAAAATGGCCATCAACTCGGATGCCACCGTTATATCAAAGCCGCTTTCCCGGGGCACACCGTTCACTTTACCGCCCAGGCCGCAAATGACCGACCGGAGCGCCCGGTCATTCAGGTCCAGCACCCGACGCCAGGTAATACGGCGGGGGTCAATTCCCAGTTCATTGCCATGATGAATGTGATTGTCAATCACAGCCGCCAGCAAATTGTGCGCCGTGGTAATCGCGTGAAAATCACCGGTAAAATGCAAATTAATATCTTCCATCGGTACGATCTGGGCGTAACCGCCGCCGGCAGCACCACCCTTGATGCCAAAACAGGGCCCCAGCGACGGTTCCCGCAAGGCAATAACTACCTTCTTTTGCAGCCGCCGCAGCGCATCGCCAAGACCGACGGTGGTCGTCGTCTTGCCTTCGCCGGCCGGCGTCGGATTAATCGCTGTCACCAGCACTAATTTGCCGTCGGGCTTATCTTTCAGGCGCTGCCAGGTCGCTAACGAAACTTTAGCCTTATGTTTGCCATACAGTTCTACTTCGTCTTCCGGAATGTCCAGTTCACGGGCCACTTCCAGGATGGGCTTCATGACCGCCGTCTGGGCAATCTCCACATCACTTTTCAACCTGAACCCTCCCCCAGTTTTGTATTTTATCCAAAGCTAAATACGGGTTCTTAAACCTGTACCTTATGCTGAATCTGCGCCGCTTTGACTGTATTATAGAGCAGCATGGCAATGGTCAGTACTCCGACACCGCCCGGCACCGGCGTAATCGCCGAGGCGACCTCTTTGACCGCGTCAAAATCGACATCACCGACAATTTTCTTATCGCCCACCCGATTAATCCCCACATCAATGACAACCGCTCCCGGTTTTACCATATCGCCGGTAACAAACTTAGGTTTGCCGATGGCGGCAACCAGAATATCGGCTTCACGGGTTATAGCCGCCAAATCCTGGGTGCGGGAATGGCAAACGGTTACTGTCGCATGGCGGGCCAGCAATAAATGGAACATCGGCTTGCCGACAATATTGCTGCGCCCCAGGACGACCGCCCGCTTCCCTTTTATCGGCAGGTCGGCCAGCTCCAGAAGGCGAATACAGCCATGGGGCGTACAGGGTACCAGTTCTTCCTGTCCGGTAGCCAGTTTACCCACATTGACCGGATGGAAACCATCCACATCTTTTACCGGCTGAATCGCTTCCAGTATCTCGCTTTCATAGGGTTTTATATGTTCCGGCAAAGGCAGTTGCACCAGAATGCCATGAACCGCCGGATCCTGATTCAGACCGGCAATCACCGTCAGCAGCTCTTCCTTGCTAACCTGCTCCGGCAACCGAATGACCTGGGAATTCACCCCCAGCTCCAGGCTAGTTTTATGCTTGTTCGCCACATAGATTTGGGAGGCAGGATTTTCGCCGACAATCACCACCGTCAGTCCTGGTGTAATGTCATATTGTTGCTTTAATATTTCAATTTTTCTCCTGGTTTCTTCCTTGATCTGGCTGGCGAAAAACTTTCCATCCAATAGTTGCGCCGACAATGCTGCGTCACTCCTTCATGGTTTTTATAGTAAAAAATTCAGCATAGTAAAAAGTAAAATAAAAATGCCTACAAGACCGTTTCTCATAAAATAAGCTTGTGTTACCCGGCTGAAATCGCCGTCCCTCACCAGGCGGTGCTGATAAATAAGCACCAGAGCCGCTAAAACCACGCCGCCAAAATAGATAGCTCCCAGCTGCAATTGATAGCCAACCAGCCAAAAACAGCCAATGCTGAAGGCATGCATGTACCGGGATAGCGTCAATGCTCCGGGTATGCCAAACCGCACAGGCATCGAATGAAGACCCAAAGTCGTTCATCACGGCTTCCAGTTGCCGGA
>NZ_FODY01000044.1 GCF_900110485.1 Propionispora vibrioides
AAGACAGATTTGGATATCGATCCACCGTCATCTCCGGGCAACTTCCGGTCCGAGAGTGGCATGGGCTGTTTGAAGACAGTACAATTGCCGATGCCGTGCTTGATCGGCTCGTTCACAACTCCTATCGTTTCGAACTTTCCGGGCCATCGAAGCGTAACCCGAATGAGCCCTAGAGACTAAAATGAGGATATTACGACTGTAACTACTGAATGATTTTTGTTAAACTGAAAATACTTCACGAGGTGGCCGAATCCGACCGGATTCGGTGCCCGAATGTGACCGGATTGCCGGCCGAATTGGCCGGATTAAGCATTTAGTTGGAAATCATATACCTTTCTATGTTCAACTTTCTATTTTCCTATTACAATTCTCAATCTTTTTGTAACAAATTCCTTCAGCTAAACATCTTAGTTTCTTTTCTAATGCCGCAGTCGGCGATTACCGAGAGGATACTTTCTGCCCGGGACAAGCTTAGCCTGGAAGCGGCAATTTTATCGCAGTCGCGTCTATATTTGCGCACACATAAGGCCAGAGCCGATTTCAGACCTCACTGGCGGACTTACTGTGAATTTGTCACTTATTTCGAGTAGTTCGTCGGTATAGCGGGATGTGCAAACCAAGAAGTAATACAGATTTCCCCACATGATACCCCTAGAGCCCAGACAATGGATATGTAAAGAGAAAAAGGTTAGTTTTCTCCTTTATTCCAGCCCATCAATAAAAAAGGTCCTAATCTTCCACAGTTGCTTCATGAGAGTACCAGAGAATATTTCCTCTAAAACTGTTCGGGATGTATTTTGCATTGCTCATGCCAGGCCTTGCAATCAGTCAGCGCTTCAAAGGTCGGATTAAACAGATCAATAACTTTTAGCACTTCAGATACCTTCAAATCCCGTTTTATGTACATATCAAAGCCAGCTGACGGCTCGGGGTACTCTATATCTTTGGAAATAAAATAAGAAAGAAAACGTTCAACGTAATTGGGAGGATATTGATCTGCATCCGAAATCGGTATAGAACACTTGACGATACAAGGAACCCCTATTGTTCTTAAAGTGCCTAAAATATGACCATCGTTCTCATGGCCACAATACATAGCTTCACCACCCCATGAGCGGAAAAGACGGTAAACGGCGCTACATTCTTTAAGAGTTGAGCGGTTTGGACAGAACCAAAGGTTACCGGTACGAGTACCATGCAGATTATGAAGGTTTGCTTTAATTTTGGGGCTATTGGCCAGGTACTCAAACTCTGTCTGAGACAGATGCCCGTGCTCACGTGCAGAATTTAGGCGGCTTCGGATTAAGTCAGGAGATAGAACTTTCATTCCTTCACGATATATAGCACTGATTTCAGTGGGAGTAAGCCGGGTACAATGATAACCAATGATATTGTACTTGTTCAATACTTCGTTTAGGCTTTGGACCAAAGTATCATACCCGTTTTTATATTTGTTTACAGGTGGTCTAGTTCGCAGGACAACATCTTCACGGCACAGGTAATCAATCCGTTTGGATTCTTGGTGGTAAAAAAGGATGAGCTTTTTGTTCTGTGTGGCCACCTCTAAAAAGTCGGTCGGCCATGTATCGATTTTCTCAATCTCGACGTCCAACTTAGTCGGCATAGCATTGAACCTCGGTTCTTTAGACATTAGAAAATTTTCTATGATTGCGCAATTTTAAGCGCCACACCATTGAGTTATGGAATAATAATATTATCTGTTTTCTTCTCTTAGCCTTATACGTAAATGCTTGTCAACTCATAAACTCTCTAAATTTCTTAAAGCTAAAACCTATCCCGTTGAAATTAGGTTCCAAAATAATCGAATCTACTATAGCTCTCCCCACACCTTGCTTCCGTTGTTGGGTTATTTGAAATCTAGCTAAATTCTTTTTATTTTGTATATCCTTAAAAATTGAAGTTATTAAAGGCATTACGTCAGATGTACTCTTGCAACACTTTCTCAAGGGAATCAAGACAAACTTAAATTGTTCATCACTGTCATTTAAGTTCCTCGCCCTTCTGGAACGATTCTTGAATTGATGCGGATTCGTTTTAGTAATCAAAATAGCAGGCAATAAGTCTGTCGCATCCTCGCCATTAATACTATGCCAAGACAGTACTTCGTCGTCAAAATGGCCCATATCTTCCCCGGTGCCTATAATAACTGCAGACTTAGTCTTACATGCTAAAGCCGATAGCTTATAAAAGTTGTCCCTAATAATATTGCATAAAGGCTCATCCCAACCATAATCAAGTATATAAATATAATACTCACGGTCAGCCTGTGGAGATAACATTTCTAAGCTATGAATAACTAACCCCATATTTCATACTTCCATTCCGTCCATCAAGGACTATTTTCCCTAAGCTGGATAGTCGGTTACTTTAACTTCATTTAATGGCCTATCTCGATTGTCACAGGCCATTAAGGGTCATCTCAATATTTTTAATATACAGACCTCCTCTTTTCTTATGTTAATGTTTTGTCGTAAGTTTGCTATCAAACAGGTAATTACCAATCCCTTCCGAAATGTCTGCACCTAGGAAATAAAACTCCCTAGAAATCCCGGCTTCTCCGCATATTTCTGAAAATATTTTAAGTATTTCAGCATGCGTCAAATCAATCCAAGCACCTAATTACCTATCGTCAATACAGTAAAACTGCCGTTCTTCACTTGCTAACCCCAGATGGATATCATCAGTCCTTACAGCCAAATCATACCTTTCATGTAATGCACGTAATAAATCGACAATGGCATCCTGTTTCCTGAGCCATAATGGATTAGATAAATAGGCTTTTCCCTTTGATTTTTGGAGTACCGCTCATCTCTCGCTCTTAGTGCTCCGATGTTAATCGCAGTAATAGTTGGTGCTAAGAATACCGTCACCCTCAAGCCCCTTGCAGATTACCTACCTTCAAACCCTTACAGCCAGATATTCGGCACGTTAATTATCAAAGTGCTTGATCGTCTGAATCAGGTCACCACTCGAGCCATAGTAAAATAATCCTGATATGTGAGGCATTGAAAACTCCATTTTGTAATTAGATAAAGATTCTTGAAGTATTCTTTTCTCCGCCAAAATCGTCCAAAAAACTGCATATCCTTTTTCCTTTAGAAATTCCCGAAATACATTTGCATCCATGAAAAAGCCTATTTCTTCACGTAAAAGCTCATTGCTATCAAAACATACAATATATCCGCTTCTATCATATAATACAGTATTCTCTTTCCCATATACTAATTGTAAAGCATTAAAAATTTCGCCACATGGTTTGTACCATGAAATACTACCATCCCCAAGGGTATCTCCTGAACGCTCAGATAAATACCTAAATGATGGTACCAAAACTTTTTCAAGAACTTCGGAGTACTCACCATAATGGGTATCGATATTAACCCATTCTTCACCACAGTAATATGGATTCTGAAAAAAGCGATAGCCCTCAGACCAATAGTATTCCTTGTTAAATAATTGATAATTATCATTCGGTTCAGCTGCCCAGCGTCCCATAAAATCAGCTTCTGATAGTGTTTCAATATATTTTTCAAACTGATCCTGCTTAACAATATAGCTATTGATTTGCACCCAGATATCTTTTAAGGGCGTTTGATATTTTTTATCTCCCAATGCTTTATTTTCACTCCAAGAGTACCATCCATTGAGTAGAAGATATTCCTTATGGTCATATACTATTTGCAGCATTTCTTTTATTGTTGGCAAATCGTTAAAATCCGCAAGCCAGGTATGATGATCTTGGCAGGGGATAGTATAAATGGCATCATGAATTAGCCTATCGCGCATATCATCTTGCTGAGGTTCAGGCAAAGAGACTGTTGGATCAATACGTCTTATATTAGGTTCAAATGAACCCAAGCAATATGCTTTCATTTTGCCCCCATGGTCATCTGTATATATTTGTAATTGAAAATTGTCAGCTACCTGTGCTGCCAATTCATAAAGTGCAATCCATTGATATTTCTTCCCTATTCTTTCACTTTTTTTATAGCCACCTCGTCCGCCACTTATTCTTCTATCAAACTTCCCATGCTTTTCTACATTATATCCCAAATCAAATATTCTCTTGATCGCAATATTGCGTAGATCGTTAGGATCTAGTTGTTTCCAAGCCGAGAAATATCGTTGAAATACATATCTTCCAAAATCACCGTATCCACCCGGCTTTCCATCACGAGAGTATTCCACTTTCATAGAACTCAAAATTGCATTTTGTCCCCAGTAAGAATCCTTAAACCCCGAATCTTTATAATCATATTTATACATGTTTATTGTTTCATCCGATGGAATATCAGGGAACACAGTCTTATATGGGGGAGAAACCTTGTCTAAATTTATATCCAAGCTCTTCAACTTATAATTTGCATAGTCAATTATATTTTTAGCATAGTCTCGAAGTAAAATATTGGGATATACAAATTCTTGGTTAAATACGGCTTCATAAACATATTCAACAAGCGATAATAATTTAGAATCGTTTTGTTCAGATACAGCACAAGCAAAGGCAACGGCATATAGTCGCTCGACAATATAAGGATCATCAATATCTTCAAAATATTTAAGAGTGCTAATCATTATTTCAGTATGGTTTTTGAGCAAAACAGAAAGAGCTTTTGTTGCTTTATCCCTTAAATGCAAATTTGAAGATATTAAGAAAGTAGATACCGTTAAAGCAGCCAACTTAATAAATCCTTCTGAGTAAGAACTCTTGGAACTGGAAAGTACACACCAATCTAACAAGCGATTTATCGAAGAGCCCTCATTCTCATAAATATCATTAAATAGCGGAATAAAGAAGGCATCTCTATCAGACATAGAAATTTTTGATATAAAATCCACTGTACAATACCCATTAAGAGGAAAATTCTCTTTTGTAGCAATAAGTATCAATGTATCAAATAAATGCTGAACTTCATAAGAATCACTTATTACATAAGTATTAATATATTCCTTAGTTTTCTCCGTGATAGACTGTGCGCGTCTCCACTTTAAATTCTCCACAAAAGCATACTTAACATTCCTATTGTCTGGAGCAAAAATCTCAAAGATCTCCGTTTCTATTTCTTCCGCCAAAGCTATGGCTAAGCATCCTAATATACTGCGTTTGTAAATTACATTTTTATGTTTATTTACAAAGTCATCTTTACCAATACGCGTAATTTCTTGAAGCAGTTTATTTGAGTATAAAAAATCTTCCAGTCTTTCGTAAGTGACATAGATATATTCTTGACCATCGTAATTTACATTTTGCGTTACAATACCTTCACTGAGTAACTGCCCTAAAAGATCATCTTTACAGGCATATTTAGTCTGTATGCTTAAAATTATGTCAGACAAAGCATCAAAGGGAATAAAATTGTTGTCGTTATTATCATATTTGTATTCAACAATCTTGTTTAATACTTCATAGACTACAGGATACCGACGATTAAATCCACAAATATTTGAAATTTTTATATTGATTGTATCAATATAATTTTTATAAACATCTGAATATTTAATGTTATTGAATTGGACGATTTGCTTCCTATACCCTTCGCAGAATAAACGTAGAAATAAGGGATTCTGAAATTCATGATTGGCTAGAGGGACCTCTGAATAAGTAATGCCATAAAAATCGAAATACTTTTTTGTAGCTTCATATTCAACCATACCAAAGCCATTATGAGTGACGCATACTAATTCGTCCCTCAAGTTTCTATTATCTTCAAATACAAAATCAATATATTCTGATCTTATAGATGCAACAAAACCAAGCCAAGAAAAGCTCTTAAACTTTTCTATAATAGCCGCTAGATAGTTTTTCCAAATAGTTTTACCGTTTCCTTCGTTAAGAGCATCTATAAAAATAATAATTCGCATTTTTTGTTCTTGTGCTACACTATTAAGATAGCTCAAGAACTCATCAGGTGCTTTATTAATATTTATTAAATTCATCATTTCTTGTAGTGGAGGAACCATTCCTTTGAAATGCTGCCCTAACAACAATATAGATTTATTGCCGTCTGCCATACGATTACTTACAGCATCTGCAATAATATGAGATTTTCCCGTACCCCCCTCTCCATCAAGCAAGACATATGGTACAATACTTGCTTTAACCTCAGATGAACAAATATAATCAAGATAATCCACGACGCTATTTAGAGCCTTTTGAATTAGATATATTTGATGGTCGATATTATTATTATCATCTTTATCTTTTTTGTCATATAAAGAGGATAATGCCTTATCAAGTATATTCTCCGCTTCATTAAGCATTGATATTAAGCATCTAATATCAATATCTGATAATGGATTGGACAAAACAGAAGTGAGTAACTTTGTTATTGAGTTAGATATATCATTAATCTCATCTAGTTCAGGGGATTTTAATTTAATAAGGAACTCATCACTTTTATATTTTAGACGATTATAAAATTTGGTATTTTTAGTCACGCTATCAAAGATCAAGCTAGTATCAATAGGTATATGTAAATCAGGAATATATCTGTCTCCAAGATTTTTTATCTGCTCAATATTCTGGTGGATAAACCATTCATCAGCTAAAAGAAAATTCTTCTTGTCAAATAATAACAAATGAATTCGCTGGATTTCTGCTTTAATAGCACTTAACTCTTTTTCAGTAAAATCAAACTTGTGCAAAATGGATTGAACATCGGTTTTGGTTTGTACCATTAAATAAAATAGCGCGCGATCTTGCGATTGAAGATTCCCATAAACATATTTTTTTGATTTGTCCAATAAAGCATCACAAAACTCATTGATAACTTGTTTGTCATGATAAGCTAATCTCTGGTCTTGTTCCATCGCAAGTATCAATCTCTTTTTCAAGGCTAAGATAAAGGCTTCTTCAGATACCGATTTCTCTGAAACATCTGTGACATATTCAAAAACATTAAGAATTACTCGGTGAGATTTTATGTATGTATAAAATCTACCAGTAGTAACTATTGTCCCGTCGTTTTTCTTTTCAAATTCAATAGCCCAATTTGCAAGACTTTCTTTAAATTTTGCAATTGATTTTTTATCTTTCCATATACCAACTTTGTCATATAAAAAGCTGGAAAAAATATTTGCTATTATGCTTAATAAAGTATCCATCAGCCCTACTCCTATCTATTTAATAAAGAATAATTCCTTATTATCCAGCAAGTCCTTTAAATCATCGACAGATCGCTAGTCATTGGAAATCTTATGCTCAACCACGGGAAGAGAAGTCGCTAAGAATTGAAAATAGCCAGCGTTTTTCCAAGCCTTATGATTTCCAACAACATATAAACGTCGCTTAGCGCGAGTCATAGCAACAGAGGACGCGGGGACGGTGGTGCTGTCTTACTATATTTTTTCAATAAATCTTTTCCTCAAGACACCCCCACCGTCCCCGTGTCTCACATATATTGTTGAGACATATCTGGCATAATTAATCCTCCATTATATTTAATACTTCAAATGTTTTATTATTCTTTTGCTACCCTGAAATTCCCTGTAGGAGTAGCGAGGCACTATTCTAATCATGCAAACAGAGGAAGCGACAATTCTAAACAGGTTATTTTTCCCTATCGGTAAGTAAATTGCCAATAACCTCGTCCTTATGACATCATCTATTTTTAGCTATAAACAAGATTATAGAAATAAATCTTAAAAATAGTTTAGAGGTTCTAGAATGTTAACCAGTTTTCAGACTTTCAGCCATTCTTTGTGAGACTGAACGATGTACTATAGCTTGAACAATTTGATTCATATTTTTCAATCTAAATATTTGTGTGAAATTAAAAAAACCATATTTTATTACAAGCTTTCCTATAAGTTCATCTGCAAAAGAAGATGATATAACAGCAATGCCACCAAAATCTATTTCAATAACCTGTTTTGAATCATTATAAATATTTATTATTTCATTTCGTATTCTTTCACCAGATTGTCTAGTTCCAGTTCCAGAGGATTTCTCTGCAAGCTTATATTCAAGTATTCCTTGGTCATTTTCTAAGTTCTCAATTCGTAAATTGACCGGTTCATAACCACCAAGCGCATCAGAAACAGATATTTCCTTTTCACAGTCTACCTGAAAGTCAATAATAGCACCTGGATTTTCTTTAGAGAGAAAAGGTAATTTATTAAATGTGCTTATTTCATCTCCCAGCATCATATAGGATGCTGGTCCAGAAGTAATAACTAATCTACCTGAATTAGATTTTACAATTTCATGCAACCCCCACATTCCATTACCTTGTCCAATTTTAGTATCTCGAGTTACTCCTTCTTCAATTGATAATGTAATTGCATCTACAGGATAGCGCGGCGCATGAACTGATTCTTTTAGTGAGTTATAAATACCCTGACCATTATCGGAAATACAAAATGCTATGTGTTTTGATGTTTTATGAATTTGCCCCATGACATAACCTGCTTCTATTTTGGAATGTTGTATTACATTGTCCATTACCTCATTTAGGCACCAAGTGAGACCTTCAATTACTCCCTTTTGACACTCAATGTTCTTAGATACATCATCGATAAAGGAATCGACTAATAGATTAACATCATCTGAATTACAAAACTGCCAAACAATATCAAGTGCTGATCTAGACAGTTCAGAGTGATGATCTCGAACTTTCAAAGGACTTTCTATATAACTTCTGGTCAAATACTCCGGCATTTTATTAATAATTAAATCAATACCCTCTTGTTTATAAAAGGTTATTATACTAGCAAGCGGAACACATACGTTTGGAAATGCAGATTTTACGTTAGAAAAATCCAAAATAAATTTCTCAAATCCTTGTTTTTTTCCAAAAAAAATCGCTTTTAAGAAATTACTAACATTTGCAGGATGATTCATTTTGTTAACTACAATAATATTTTGACTTCTTTTAACATCCAAAACTGTTTTTTGTACTTCCATAATTATATTCCTCCATAATCAAGGCGGATAGTAACATTCCTTTCCGCCAATTTTTCATATGATCCTCAATAAGAATAACTAATCTAATCTTTAAAATTCATTTGGAATATAATAATATCTTTAGATTCTAAATAAGGAAACTCCTGCTAAATTTTGTATTAATTTGACAAAGATGATTGTTTTATGGCAACAGGTCTCCATAGGGTTATTAGCATCATTCCTATCCCGGTTTTGTCAATTTGACAATCTATATAAAACAGTTAAGCATTTCCATACTCGATTCTATTTCTCATAACTTTCCTTTCGCAGATAAAAATGGAGGTGTCACAAAACGCTTTGCGGCACCTCCATTCGGTTCACAGAAACACTTAATTTCATCCAAATTTTCTCTTACATTTTATTTAGCTAACATTTGCTTTGTCCTATTTTCACCTTTATCTGTAACATCATACAAAGAGCATTTCCCCAAGGGCAACGCCCTGGTGAAAATGCTCTCTGATCACTTCGCGAAGCGTACTATTGCAGGTTGGCTACATTGCTTTTCCTGCTTCATAAGCTTTTAATAAAAGCTCTTTATTATCAGCCGCGGTGTTGGGGTCTCCGCCGCCCGTTAGTAAAATGGTATCAACTACATGTAAGCCAAACATCTTAAACAAATCTTTATTGATTTGAAAGGATGCTTGAAAAGACTGCGCATCTGGATTTCCCTGAGAATATACCATGACCAGGCTTTTAGCCGCATAGCGAGGCTTATAGTTTTCATCAAACAAGCCACAGAGTCTGTCCCATAACAGCTTCATTTGAGCTGTAACCTGCCAAAGGTATACGGGCGAGCCAAAAACCACAACATCGGCATCGACAATATGTTTAAACATATCCTCAAAATCGTCTTGCATAAAACAGTGCCCGGTCTTGCGACAGACTAAACAGCCTTGACAGGGTTTGATGTTCATATCATAAAGATCAAAAACCGCTGTTTCAGCACCGGCAGCTTGTGCTCCCCGAATAACTTCTTTAACAAGAGTGGCCGTATTGCCATTCTTCCTTGGACTCCCCACAAAAGCGACTACTTTTTTCATGCTGTAATTTCCTCCATTGAATTAATTTTTTTGTCCTGCATTGCCTTTGATACTTCCTTTGTCAGTACCATAGTATTTCCTGTCTTGTGCGGACTTTCATTTAAAACGACGATTTTTTCATAGGTTCCATATCTCCAATTTTAAATTAGTGTTGTATTTATAGTACCACCCAGTTTATCATGGTAATAGATATGCATTTATACTAGTACTACTAATGCTACGATAAAGGCAGGTAAGAGTTTTATGGATAATGAAAAGCAGCGATATAGAGAATTAGGTGATTTTTTAAAGTCACGCCGGGCAAAAATCTTACCTGCCCAGGTTGGCCTGCCTGAAGGAATACGCCGGCGAACCCCCGGTCTTAGAAGAGAGGAAGTAGCTTCACTTTCCGGAATCGGGTTAACCTGGTATACGTGGATTGAACAGGGCCGTCCTATTCAAATATCCTCACAAATACTTGAAAGCTTAGCCAGAACCTTGATGCTTGACAGGCATGAAACCAAACATCTTTACACTCTGGCTCAGCACACACCACCGGTCGGTTTTCCTATTTGCAATGATCCTGTTAATCCCATGCTGCAGCATGTGCTGGACAACTTAGAATTTTCTCCGGCAACCATTGTTGATGTCCGGTTTAATGTTATTTCGTGGAACAGAGCTGCGGCAAAAATTGTGTTTGATTACGGTAAGATTAATGCTTCTAAACGTAACCTGCTGCGAATCATGTTTACAAATGAAGAATATAAAAAGGCAATGGCTGATTGGGAGTTCACAGCGCAAGCGATGCTTGCCTGCTTTCGTACAGCTTATGCAAACTTCGTCGGAAATCCTTGGATTGAGGATTTTATAAATGAACTCAGGAGCGAAAGCAAAGAATTCGATTCGTGGTGGTCCATGCACGACATCCAAAAAGAGGAGGGAGTATTAAAAATTATTAACCATCCGGTTTTAGGACAGTTGAAATTTGAGTTTACCAGTTATGCGGTTTTATCAGATTCTAATTTAAAACTGTCTGTACTCACCTCTATTCCAGGGTCAGCTACCGAGGAAAAGATAAAACAATTTCTATCGCGTTAAGTCCATTTCCCTGAGTACTGTCAGTAATTTTTCGCATATTTGTTTTGGCGCCCACTGAGCGAAAATTCAGCCAATATCTAGCCCAAACAAGCCTTGAGAAGCAGACGGACAATGCTTTGGACTAGTTGATGACAAACCAAATTCTCTGGAAGAAATCTTTCTGCCACACTGTATAGTGCCGAAACTTGATGAAAGCAGCCGCTGCGGCCGAATTATAAGTAACGTCCCCGGACTACATGCGTACAGGCAACCACAGGGGCAGGTTCGCTGTCTCAGGAAAAGCGTACCTGTCCCCGTGGTTATGTTTCTTATTAATTATTTATTGGTAGCTCAGCTAGTTTTTCAGCAAGTTCCTTATACCAGGACAACGTTAATGCATTTGCACCAATACCGCATGCATCCATATGATCAATCGAGTCTAACAAGGGCATGGAATTCCACTTGCCTATTTGGGGTATCCCATTATAAGTAACAATCTTATCGGAAGACCAGATTTTCGGACCACTCTGAGAAATGGTGTTGACCACGCCGTCATTGGGTTTCCAACTATCATCAATAATAACCCGCCCTTGTTCATTACGCGTATAACTTCCGATGAATGTTCCAAACGGATATAACAACGGAGTCATATAAATTACATGGGGAAGCTCGTTACTCGTCAAAATACTGGGGACTGTTGCACAGGCAGAATAAGAAAAATAGTATACATCAGGTTGTGCCTTAACCCACGAATTGAGCACACGAGCGCCATCGGTACTTAAATCCCAATTGGCAAGGTCGTTAGTATCATTCCAGATTTCACTCCCCAAAACCCTGTTTGTATAAGCTGTAAGGCTTTCCTTGGGCATTCTGTTCAAGCCCCACTGATCAAGTTTAAAATCATAGATAAGTGTTTCTCCTGCACCGGTAAAGGCTGCCAGAGAGGCTATAAAATTCTTAGTAAAATCTCCAAACGTATTGCTTTCGTCTGCAAGAGTAGTACCATCATGAGTAGAAGCAATCGTCGTAACACTGTGAACCCACGATTTGCCACCTGCAAAGAGCGGACTTAGTTGAGATGGCGTTGCATTTTGTTCCGCCTTGCTGCCTTCCTTGAGCAATTGAACCAGGGTGCGTACGGTCTGACCGCCCATGCTGTGAGCCACAAGATGAATCTTATTTACTTTACCTTCCGTCGTAAGGTTACCCCATTCAGGATAAAGACCAGGATATGTTCTTCCATACCTGCTGTGTCCTTCCTGCTGAGAATGTGCTTGGCCATAGTCTACCGTACCGCCTTTGATATAGGCATACAACTCACAGGCTCTGTCCCAATTACTGGATACCGGCCCTACCGTCGCAGTATAAGTCGTGTAACCGCTTGACGTAAGTTTCTGCTCATAGTCAGTCAGGCCGCCCCAATATTTTAGTCCCAGCACCTCATTTCTTCCCCAACCCATAAATCCGTGGACAAGCACTATCGGATAAGAGTTGGCCTTTGCCCGCATTACCTTTTCACTCGTTTTCCTTACTGAAGCCATTTTAGACTCCTCCTTTAACTTTTATACCTTACCACATTCTAGAGCAGATTAGATTTCAACCACTGCGATATGCGAACAGGTACGTTATTTCATAAAAAGCGGGCAAAAAACAGCAAATCTACCCCTGTGCTTCCTATTTGTGTTGGTTAGTTACGTTCCTTTAACTAATAAGTAATGCAAATTGGCGGAAATAATGCTCATAATAGAAAAATATAGTCTCTTTCAGCTTGTCTTTTAACTCAATCTGTTGTTTACCCTTGTACACGATCAAGTGTTTTAGCGAAGTTTCGGCCACCAAAATCGGACGTTTTTCGGTCATCCCCCAAAATCTTGTTGCAATCTGTTATCGTTAACTGTCACCGGTCATGTTGTGAAGGGAGGTAATGACGGTTCGTCTTCTCTTGATGTTAGTAATAATCTGAAGGAGAATAAAAATATATATCAGAAAAATGAAAGCTCAAACCACTGCAATCTTTGCAAGTGATTTGAGCTTTACTACTTATTCAAGAATATTATCGTTTACTATAACCTGCTACTCCAAGTTTCTCTCCCATAGATCGATATTCTCCAAAGCTATAACCATAAGGCATTATTTTCTCTAAATCGGGATTACCGTCTTCTTTAATTGCTTCTTCATCATAATGTATGGCAACAATTTCTCCAACAAATATATCATGACTTCCATAATTGATGATATCTTTTACCTTGCATTCTATATTAACGGCACATTCCTTTATTAATGGAGGTTTTACAACTGTTGCAGGTATCGGAGTTAGGCCAGTTTCCTCGAATTTATTTACCTTTGTCCCAGATACAATTCCGCAATAATCGGTTACCTTTGCTAAATTCTCAGAGGGAATATTTATGACATATTCCATAGATTCTTTTAATATTGAATGAGAATATCTTGCCGGGTGTACCGCAATATAAACAATAGCAGGGCTATGGCTAAAGACACCGGTCCATGCTATTGTAATAATATTAGGATTTTTATCATCTGTTTTTGTTGTTACTAGTACCGTTGGTTCTGGTAATGGTGAGACGTTTAATTGGTCCATAATTTTTTTACTCAATTTATTCACTCCTATTCTTAAACTTTATATAATTTTTAATACTAAACCTTTCCGTAATAACATTTTAGAAAGCTTTCTTCTATTCCTATCTGGCAATAATTACAATCTATGCACCCTGATTCTTGTTGTTTACCTTCCATAAATTTTTTTACGATGTCTGGTTCAATAATAAATGGTCTTGCCATAGAAATAAAATCACTTTGTCCATAATTAATAATACTTTTAATATCTTCGAGCTTTCTGATACCGCCCACAACAATAACAGGAATTTTAATATTTTCCTTGATTTTCTTTGCATTATCAACATTATACAAATATTTGGGTTCTGGACTTGCAAAACGATTTTTTAATACAATTTTCACCAGAGGATAGAGTATCTTGGGAACTTTTTTCATTAAATGATTATATTTGGCGATCATCTCAAATGGAAAACTTCCTCTTGAAGCCATGAATCCTTCCTCTGCAATACCGCAGGATACCTCTATTGCATTACACCTCGAACTCTCAAGGTATTTGGCAATTAATATAGCTTCATCAAGTTTTAAACCGTCTTTTGACTTCTCATAGCCATTAATTTTTGCAATGATCGGAAAATCGCCGACTTTTTCTCTAGATTTTTTCATAATCTCCTTGACAATTCGGAAACGATTTTCACTACTCCCACCCCATTTATCTATTCTTTTGTTCATATGAGGAGATAAAAATGATGACAGTAAATACCCATGAGAAAGCTGTAATTGAACACCATCAAAGCCGGCTTTTTTTGCTCTCTCTATTGCACTTGCAAAATTTTCAACAATCTCATAGATTCCAGATTCATTTAATTCCTGAGGAATGTCTTCGTTGTATAATTTATCTTTAATAGCGGATGGAGCAACAGTAGGCAAGCCTGTTGTCTTTGAAAATGTTTGTCTACCACAATGAGTAATCTGCAAGAAAATCGGAATATTGTACTGATGGACCCTTTCTACAAGTCTCTTGTAGTATTGGATTCTTTCATCCTTATCAATCATTAACATGTTAACCAAGGGTGATTTGCCATTTTTCATAATTGCAGCGTAACCTGTAATTATTGCTCCTACCCCTCCCTTTGCCAGCACCTCATATTTCTTTATTAACGCCTCCGATGGATTTCCCACCTCATCTGCCAAGCCCTCATGAGTAGCGGAGCGAATAATTTTATTTTTCAGTTTTATTCCTGCGATATGAGCTTCTGTAAACACGTCTTCCACAGATTATCCTCCTCTTCAATTCTTTACACAATCAATTTAATAGACTATAATCTATATATCGGCTTGTGTCTATTATATTGATGATATACTTTACTTTCAACCATCAATATTAAAACTATAGTCTATTATTCAACCAATCTAATTATTTTGTCTAATAAGGAGAATAAAAATGACAGATCGACGCATAAAAAAAACGAAAGATGCTATCCAAACCGCTTTCTCCAAACTTTTATCGGCAAATAGCATGGAAGATATCACGGTAAAAAAACTATGTGAGAAAGCTGATATTAATAAGAGTACTTTCTACTTGCATTATAAAGATATTTATGATTGTGCCGATTGTTTGCGAGATACTATTCTCGATGAAGTCAATAAAGTATTCGAGCCATATGATTTTAACGGGATAATCAATAATTTTTCAGTTATTTTAGTAAATATTATGAATGTATTTGAGACGAACAGGGAACTTTATATGCCGTTTCTTAAATCCCCAAGCCTCTCATCCAGTTTATGTAAAATGAAACAGCTCCTAATTGAAAATGTATTAAAAAAAATAGATCCTAATAATCAAGATGAGATATCCCGCTGCACGGTTTCATTTGTTATTAGTGGCATTATAAGTGTTCTTGAGCAACATGATTTTGCCGAGATTAATCAGCAGACTATTTCCATACTGGCTAATAAAGTTAAGAATGGCTTTACTCATTAGACCTTCTTCATAGCAAAAGATCCCTTGCCATTTAATGGCTAGAGATCTTCTTGAACTATATATAAATATTACTTTGACGTACATGGCCTCACTGTCATATAGAAATGGAATAAAAATAGAACCCCTTGACAATATTATCCAGCTTTGCGGCTTCATAAACCTGCTCCATGACATGCCACTGACATTAAAATAACCTTGGTCAATAATTTGACAGAAGTCTCTTTATAGAGTGCCAGAATCACTTGAAACCCCTGCAGTCAACCAATTTTATAATTAATGCATATGTCGATTTAGTGAATTCCGTTGCTATAATGATACGGTTTTCTTATATCCTAAATTTACTAACAGCCTGCACTTCCCCAGACGCCTTCTTGCTGATCTCATCGATTTTTTTCACGGATGATGCAATTACCTTGTACAAAAAGTTTTTTAGCTCTGTAATAGTTTCAAACACATATGATGGATTTATTTTTCTTAATTTGCTTATATTAGATGATTCTGCCCATGCTGTGGACAAACAAGCAACACCAGCTTTATGACAAGCAATAGCGTCGGATACTGCATCACCGACATAATAGAATTCATCGGCTTTCACTGAATACTTTTGCATAAAATATAAAATCGATTCTGCTTTATTAGGACTTTTTTCAGACCCTGTTGCTATTTCAACGAAAGTATCATTTAATCCTAACTTTTTTAAAGTGATGTCGCAGCTCTTTTCTCCTTTTCCGGTAATTAAAGCAACAATAATATGGTTTCCCTTTAAAAAGTCGATTAATTCACAGATACCAGGAAAGGGTTCAGAACACATATAATGAAGTTTCTCATAATATTGGTAAAAATCCTGTAATGCCTGTTCCCAATTCTGATTTACAACCGCTTTTATCATTCCTATTTCATTTAGTCCAAAAGTTTCTATAACATCTTTTTCTGTGATTTCATGATCTGCATAGGGTGATACAGCTTTACAAATTGCTTCGATACACATTGGAATAGAATCACAAAGAGTACCATCTAAATCGAAGGCAACCATTTTAACCATTAGACTTCTCCATTGATTTTTTTAATTACTCGGCAAGGGTTGCCAACAGCGACTGAATTGGCTGGCACATCTTTGGTTACTACACTCCCGGCCCCGATCACACAACCGTTTCCGATTTTGACACCTGGAAGTATAATGGCGCCTCCGCCTATCCAACATCCATCCCCAACATGGACGGGTAATGCGTATGTACGGCAAAAGTATTCTCCACTTTCCTCCGACCAATTTGGTGTCAGGCGTTCGTTTAGTTCAACTGGATGTGTTGCCGTGTATATCTGAACATTGGAAGCGATAAGAACATTATTACCAATTATTATTTTATTGCAATCTACGAAAGTGCAATTCATGTTTATGGATATATTATTTCCAACATATATATTGCAACCGTAGTCGCAGATAAAAGGGGTTCCCACAGATACATTGTCTCCGACACTCCCGAACATTTTTTCTAAGATCTCTCTTTTTTCTGTTTCCCGGTCATAATGCAGGCTATTATAAACTGACAATAATTTGCGGACATTAGCTTTATATTCTAAAAAAATTTGGTCATGGCAGTTGTAGTACTCACCGGTCATGCATTTTACCAGTTCTGTCATATAAATCCCCTTTCATTTTTAGTTAAAGTATAAAAAACAGCCTGTTACTTATCAAGTAACAGGCTGTTCCTATTGTGTTTTAGTCTTCTGGCGAGCACTTCCATTAGAAACAGTACGGGAACCTGCGACGTAGCATTAAATCCACCATTTACTCGTTGCATATTCATATTGTATGAAATATTCCAATCAGACATTTTAGCAATTGTAGAATTAGGTTGGTTGGTGATACTTAATATTTTACTATTACAGGCTTGAAATTCTTTAATAAGATCCACTATTGTTTTCGTTTCTCCTGAAACTGAAAGTACTAAAAGAGCTACCTTTTTTTCACCAATATCAATAACAGGATAATATGGATCTTCCAAACCCATAGAGAATTTACCTAGATTCGAAAAGTACCTCGAACCATATCTTGCAAGAGTTCCTGAAGAACCCGAACCGACAAACACGACCATTTCTGCATCTTGTATAATCTTCACACCTTGTTTGATTTTATTTTCGAATGCACTGGTGTTGGTTCCTTGAAAATAGTGAAGCAATACCTGCAAGTCACTTTGTGGAGCAATATTAGATATTTCTTTTATATTTTCATTTATTTTTTTCTTAAGCTCCGAGTAGTTATTGCAATCTGTTTTATTGCAAAACCTCAATATCGTAGATGTTGAAACATTCAACGCATTTGCTAATTCACGGATTGTCATAAAGGGAATTTTATCTTGGTTTGCTATTATATATTTATAAATTAAAATCTCTGTTTCATTAAACTTTTGAATAATATCATACGAAAACATAGCGTTCAATCCTTTATATTATTATCGCACCATACAGCCCGCAAAAGCGTACGTTTCCCTCTCTATCACTTAATGATCTTATGCAATATTTCATATTACCCAAGAATTTATAGTTACAGGCCACAGGGCAGGTACATTGCCCTACTTAGCCATCCTCTTTTTCAACGCCCCAAGCCCAATTGCAAAAACTAAGCAACTAATTTACAAGCGAGACTATGAAGAGCTACACATTTGCCAGCAACGGAAAGTTGCTCCCGAACCCACTATAGCAAACTGTCAATCGAACAACATTTCATTCCTAATCTTGAAATTGATTAATACGCAAGAGGTCGAGTAGAGGCGGAACTCACATTCCAGCCCCCCTCACGGAACCGGACTTGCCCTATTAAGGCATCCGGCTCTTCATAGCAGCATTTACTTACGTTTAGCCATAGATATTCACATAGATTCTCGCTTTTGCTAGCGGGAATCTATCTGTTAGTTTTGCAAATCCTTCCCACGTCAAGCTCTTCTTTTGGCTTCTGCGATTGAGTATTTCAAACAATTTACGCCGTACGCAGTATCCAAAGGTATGGATTCCATTGCTGTTGTCGGTTACCCCATAGTAGCGAAAGTGCCCAACCAGCTTGGCA
>NZ_FODY01000045.1 GCF_900110485.1 Propionispora vibrioides
CTCAGGCTGTCGAAGAACCCATGGCTTTTTAGAAACCGAGAGCCATGGGTTTTCTATGTAACAAAGAAAATATTGAAAAAACGTAATAATAGACAATAAAAAAGATTGCTGACCCCCTACGCTAGTCTTGCGAGGTGATTGGCAATCTTCTTCATGTTTTGACAAGCAGCCGTTAGTAGCGCCTGCTCTTGTACGTGCTCCCTACCCCTAAACCGACAATAGCGAAGACCGTGCAGTTCTTTAGCATCTGCAAAGCTTCGCTCAATGGTTTGACTTCTCTTCTTATATAGCATCTTCCCCGACTTTGTAAGTCGGTTTTGTCTAACCCATTCTTTAGACTCTTCCCACACATGTCGCGTGATAATCTTTTTATGGGTCTTAGAGCGGGTGCAACTTTCTAGCATAGGACAGCTCTTGCATATCTTGGGGTCACAATGGTATTCTTGGTAGCCTTCGCGGTTAGTAGTCCGATAGACTAAGTCTTGTCCGTTAGGGCAAACATACTTTGCATTTGCTTTATCAAAAGTGAATTTCCACTTAGGAAATAGTCCTTTGGTTGACTGAAACCGTCTGTTGCCAATTACAGCAAATATTTTTTTAGCTTGCAGCTCCTTGCAGATAGATGCTGTTAGATAACCGGCATCAAGTGCTACCGCTTCTACTGCAAATTTGAACCTTTCAGTTTGTCGTTCAAGTCTTTCGATGTAAGGAGAAGCATCGTGTACGTTTCCGGCGGTGATATGAACATCGGTGATGATGTTATATTTAAAATCGACTGTACGATGGTCTAAATAAAAGAACCCTTCCGGTTTACCCGTTCGATACATATAACCACTTTCCGGATCAGTTTTGTTTATTTTTACTTCCCTTTCCTCAACCACTTCCTCTCTAATATCTAGGGCTTTTTTCCATGTTCTTCGCGATCTTGGTTGATTGCCGAGCCTAGTTGCTCTAAATAGGCCTGAGTGGAGGGAAAGACCATTTGTTTTTCCCATTTCTTCTTATTGGCGTTTGCCTTAAGATGGGTAGAATCAGAGAAGAGAACACGCCCACCCACCATGCGATGGCGCATAGCCTGCTCGACGATTTCATCAAAGATTTCCTGAAAGATAGTGGTGCCTTTAAAACGAGAGTGTCGGTTCACACTTATCGTGGTATGGTCAGGGACAGGATCAGTCAGGCCTAGCCCTAAGAACCAGCGGTAAGCGTTGTTTGCCTGAATCTCTTTTTCGAGCTGTCGCTCAGAACGAATACCATATAGGTACCCTATAAAAATCATCTTAAAGAGTATCACGGGGTTTACAGGTGGACGGCCATTGTCCTGGCAGTAGTAGGGTTTGGTCTTCTCATATATAAATGAAAAGTCTATGTATTTTTCTATCTTCCTGAGAAGATGGTCCTCAGGAACTAATTGGTCGATACAAACCCATTCAAATTTCATTTGTTGGGGTGCTCGTTCTTTTAGCATATCGTTACCCTCCTAATAAAATTAGGTCCATATAGATTATTTCTACATGGACCTTCAAAAACCATTTTCATAATTATACTTTTTCAACAAGCTGAGGACTGTTTCAATATAGATTGAAACAGTCCTTTTTGCAGTTGCCGGATTTTTTATTTTGACGCATCTTGCGGTAAGTTGCTTATAAGTATTACAATTAAAATATTGCAAAACTTGTAAACTTTACTTTTATTTGCCTGTTTTACGTAGTGCGAACGGAAAAAGGAGCTAGCTTGCTCATTGGAAGGGAAGTGAAATCTTGTGAAGCGAATTGAAAAAATTTATGAGTATATTTGCGAACAGTCAAACGAGTACACCTTGGAGCAACTGCTGGGAGAGGCCGGCGTCGATGCGGCCGCTATTTCGGAACGGCTGGGCATTTTACGGAACAATGTCAGTATGGAACTGAACGTATTATTTAAAATGGGCAGGATTATTAAGATTAAAGGCAGACCGGTCTTGTATTTTGATAAAGAAACGCTGGAGCGTTTGTGCGGGAAAAAGCTGGGGCCGGAACCGGTTGAAGTGAGCAGCCTGAAAGAACTGCTTGATGAGAACGAAGATGTTTTTTTGGAGAAAAACCCCTTTAAACATTTGATCGGCGTAAACGGCAGCTTAAAGGGCCAGGTGGAACAGGCCAAGGCGGCTATCCTTTACCCGCCCAACGGGCTGCATACTTTAATTGTCGGGCAGACCGGCGTCGGAAAGACCCTGTTTGTCAATATGATGTACAATTACGGGAAATTCTGTGAACGCCTTAAGGAAAATGCCCCGTTTAAGATATTTAACTGTGCCGATTACTATAATAATCCGCAACTGTTGGTATCGCATATTTTCGGTCATGTGAAAGGGGCCTTTACCGGTGCCGACGCCGATAAAAAGGGGATGGTCGAAGAAGCAAACGGCGGGATTTTATTTCTCGATGAAATCCACCGCCTGCCGCCGGAAGGCCAGGAAATGATTTTTTACTTTATGGATACCGGAACGTATAACCGGCTGGGAGAAACCGACCGCAAGCGCCGGGCCAGGGTGCTCATCATTGGCGCGACAACCGAAGAACATACCTCGTCATTAATCAAAACGTTTATCCGGCGCATCCCGATCGTGATTACCATTCCTCCTTTACAGGAACGTCCCATCCGGGAGCAGGTGGATATCCTGAAATTCCTGCTTACCAATGAGGCACACCGGGTGAATAAGCCGATCAGGATTACGTCGGAGGCGGTCAAAGCGCTGATTGCCAGCGTATCCTTCGGCAATATCGGACAATTGAAATCCAACATCCAGCTAGTCTGTGCCAAAGCGTTTGTGAACGGGATTAATAAAAACTATATTGAGATTGATTTTAAATCATTGCCGGAACATTTTAAGAGCGGCTTGCTGACCCTGGGGGCCAGGCGCCAGGAAATGCTTGAACTGGACAAACACATTGAGGAAGAAATTATCGTCAGTCATCAGGAATATAAGGTGCTGGTGGAAGACGACCCTTATGAACCGCCGTTCAATTTGTACAAGATTATCGAAGGCAAAGCCGCTATGCTAAAAGCGGAAGGCGTGCAGGACGAACTGATTCAGAATTTTATCATGGCCGATATCAACCTCCATATTAAGTCCTTCTACAACAAATTTAATACCCACTTGAGCACCAGGCAAAGAATATTAAAAATTGTAGACCGTAAATTGCTGGAACTGGCTGAAGAAATCCAGCAGTTGGCCAAGCAGCGGCTGAAGCGGGATTATCAGGACCGGTTTCTGTATGCGCTGAGTTTGCATCTCAGTGCTTTGCTGCGCCGTCTGGAAAGCAATCAGACCTTGCAATATACCAATGTGGTAAGCGCTGTGCGGGATTATCCCGATGAATATCAGCTGGCGCTGGAAATAAAGGCGTTAATCGAGGATAATTATCATGTGGCAATCCCGAAGGAGGAACTGGAGTATTTTACACTGCTGTTAAGTTCGGTCCATGAAGTGGACCAAAGCGGACAAATTTTCATTATCGTGGCCATGCATGGCAACAGTACAGCCAGTTCTATGGTGAACGTAGTGCAAAAACTGCTGGGTTATGACAATATGGTGGCGGTGGATATGCCGCTGGAAGTCAGCCCCAAGGATATTCTGGATAAGATTATCCAGTCTGTGCAGGAAATCAACCATGGCATAAAGGGAATCCTGCTGCTGGTGGATATGGGCTCTTTAACCAATTTTGAAGATGCGATTATGGAAAAATGCCGGGTCAAGGTACGGACGCTGGATATGGTCTCAACACCGCTGCTCCTGGAGGCGGCCAGAAAGGTCAATGAATTTGGTCAGGATCTGGACGATATCTACACGGCCCTGCAGAATTTTCAAGGGTATGGCAGCCGCCAGCGAAAACGGTCTTACGAAAACGAAGGTGTCATTTTAACGATTTGCGCCTCCGGTGAAGGCACGGCGATCAAATTGAAAGAGCTGGTGGAGGACATTCTCGGCAATATGGTGGATGATCCTATTGAGGTCATTCCGCTGAGCAGTAAGAATATCAAAGAGAATGCGGAGAAAATCCAGCAAAAACATAAAATCCTGGCATCGGTGGGGATTGTCAATCCCGGCATAGACGCTCCGTTTGTGCCCCTGGAAACGCTGATTAACAGCCGGGGCGAAAAGATACTGAAGAATATCATCCGAAACAATTTTTCCGTAGTGGAAAAGAAGCAGAATGTTGTTGTGAAAAATCTGAGCGAAGACAGTCTGAAACAGTTTTTAACGTATTTAAATCCGGCTAAAATTATTAGTGTATTAGAAGAGTTTATTAGTGTATTAAAAAAATCCTTAAAAAGGGAATTTACTAATACAATGGAAATCAAGCTGATGATTCATTGCGGCTGTGCCCTGGAACGGATGGTCATTCAGGATGGACTGATCTATAAGGGAGATAAGGGCCGTATTAATCCTGCCTATGTGCAGGGTATCAAACGGTCGGCTCAGGTCTTCAAAGATACGATAGGGATTGAGCTGACCGAGGATGAAATATTATATATTGCCGAGATGCTGTAACTGCTTTACAGCCAAGGGACGATGATTCTTACTGCGTAACGCGGTAAGAATCGTTTTTTTTCATGTGAGATCATGGAAAAATCATTTTAAAAAGCTGATATTCTTTTTTGCATTTTTTCTGATTAAGTGTATTAAAAGAAAATGATAGTGTATTAAAAAATGTCCTGGCACTGAATTTTGCCTTGCTACCAGTGGCAGGACCGGTTTCGATACAGGCAATTGGCATGGGGCTTGCACATAGTATGAGCGGAAAACGAAAAACATTTGTTTTGTTCTAGGAGGGTAGTTATGATAGCTGTTGTGATAAGTTCTCATGGTCGTTTTTCGCAGGAAATCCTAAAATCGTGCGAGATGGTCTGCGGGACCAGGGAAAACGTGAGGGCTGTAACCTTTGATGCCGGTGAGAGCGCCGATTCTTTAGTTGATAAATATAGAGCGGTTATCAAAAAACTGGATGTAAGGGAAGGGGTTCTTTTTGTCACCGATCTATTTGCCGGCAGTCCGTACAATGCGGCCTGCAGAATTTCGCTGGAAGTGGAAAATGCCGGTGTGGTAGCCGGGCTTAACATGCCCATGTTGCTGGAAATTTTAAGTTCGCCGGCGCTAAGCCTGCAGGAAGCGAAACAGGTTGCCCAGACGGTGGGGAAAGAAGGGATTCGGGCTTTTGAGACGGTGACTGCTGAAGAAGATAGCGATAAGGAGGAATTATAATATGAACATTGTGCTGGCGAGAATTGACGACAGACTGATTCACGGGCAGGTGGTGACGACCTGGTCCAAGGAAACCAAGTGTGAAAGAATTATTGTTTGCAATGATGAAATATCGCGGGACACCATTCGCAAGACGCTGCTTACTCAGGTAGCTCCACCGGGGATTACGGCCAGTGTTGTTGATATCGACAAGGCCATCCGGGTTTACAATAATCCCAAATATGCAGAAGCACGGGCGCTGCTCTTGTTCACTAATCCCACTGATGTGCTGAGAATGGTTGAAGGAGGTGTTGGAATAACCAGTGTCAATATCGGCGGAATGAGCTTCAAAGAAGGAAAACGGCAGATCACCAAGGCAGTTTCCGTCAATGAACAAGATATTAAAGCGTTTCAGGAACTGCATAACCGAGGAGTGGAACTGGAAATCAGAAAGGTAACCACCGACTCTAAATTGGATTTGATGTCTGTGTTACAAAGCGGACATTAAATAAAGCCAGACAACATCATAAGGAGGAATTTGTATGGAAATTAGTGGTATCCAAATTGTTCTTATCTTTATCGTTTCCTGCATTTGCGGTATGGGAAGTGTGCTGGATGAGTTTCAGACTCACAGGCCGCTTATTGCCTGCACCCTGATTGGCCTGATTCTGGGCGATGTAACTACAGGCATTATCATTGGCGGTACTTTGGAAATGATTGCCCTTGGCTGGATGAACATTGGCGCGGCCATGGCGCCTGATGCGGCATTGGCTTCGGTTATATCCACCATTTTGGTTATTGCCGGACATCAGAATATCGGCGCCGGCATTGCCGTTGCCATGCCGTTGGCGGCAGCAGGCCAGGTATTGACCATCTTTGCCAGAACCATTACCGTTTTCTTTCAGCATCAGGCTGACCTGTATGCCCAAAAAGGCAGTTTCCGCGGCATTGATGTCTGCCATATCTTAGCTTTGTTTGTGCAGGCGCTGCGGGTAGCTATTCCGGCCGTACTGGTGGCCATGTTCATTGGAACCCATGCCGTTCAAACCATGTTGGCAGCCATTCCGCCGGTTGTAACGGGGGGGTTGCAGGTTGCCGGCGGATTTATCGTCGTTGTTGGTTATGCCATGGTTATTAACATGATGGAAGCTAAATACCTGATGCCGTTCTTTTTCCTGGGCTTTGTATTAGCGGCGTTTACTACTTTCAATCTGGTTGCTTATGGTGTCATTGGTATTGTGCTGGCTATTTTGTATATTCAATTGCATCCGAAATACGCAGTTGCCGGTGGCTTGGCTCTGCAGCAATCGGCGTCGGCTAAAGACAGCGATATGGATGACGAACTGGATTAAAGAAGAGGAGGAATGCAGGCATGGACAAAGCAAAACAGGAAAAACGGTTAACCAAGAGCGATCTTTTCAATATGTTTATCCGGTCCAACTTTCATCAGGGGTCCTGGAATTTTGAACGTATGCAGGCTTTAGGCTACTGCTTCAGCATGGTGCCGATTATTAAGCGGTTATATCAGGGCGAAGACCGGGTGAAAGCATTAAAACGGCATCTTGAATTTTTTAATACCCAGCCTTTTGTTACGGCACCGATACTGGGGATTACGGCAGCCATGGAGGAAGAAAGAGCCAATGGTGCCGATATTGACGATGGCGCCATTAACGGGATCAAAGTCGGACTTATGGGGCCGCTGGCCGGGGTCGGTGATCCGATCTTTTGGGGGACACTGCGCCCGTTAGTAGCGGCATTAGGTGCTTCGCTGGCACTGGGTGGCAGCATTGCCGGGCCTATTCTTTTCTTCCTGCTGTTTAATATCGTTCGGCTGGGCGTTCGCTGGTACGGCGTTGAATATGGCTATAAAAAAGGCACTGATGTGGTGAAGGATGTGGCCGGCAACCGCCTGCAAAAACTGACCGAATCGGCAGCCATTCTGGGGCTGTTTGTTCTGGGCGCGCTGGTATGCAAGTGGACGTCGGTTAATATCCCGCTGGTAGTTTCCACTATAACTATGCAGGATGGCAAAGTGGTAACCACGACGGTGCAGGACATTTTGAATCAATTGATGCCGGGTCTGATTCCGCTAATTCTTACTTTTATTTGCATGGATTTGCTGAAGAAGAAAATTAACGCCATTTGGATTATTTTTGGTTTGTTCGCCATTGGCATTATCGGATATGGCTTTGGCATACTTTCCGTCAAATAGGCAATAGATTTAAAAATGCGATAGGAAACCAAAAGAACAGCCGCTGCCGGCTGTTCTTTTGGTTGTTTTGGCGGATTTAAAGGAACAAATGGGCGGCAGGACAGATGAGGCCGGAGCCGGTCTGTTCCCAGGCCCGAATCGGGAATCGTTGACAGCCGCTAGGCATCAGGATAAAACAGCTGCAGCAGATAATCGATAGCCTCATCGACCCGGCTGCCGGGATTTACGGCAAAAAGGTGATAAGGGAGCTGATAGACCCGGTTTTTCCGGACAGCTTTCAGATCCTGCCAGGCGGGCTGGACCGTCAGTTCATTACGGATCTTATCGTTCACCTTTTGTTCATAGCTGTGCGGGATGATTAAAATTATGTCCGGATCGGCTTGCACAGCAAAATCCAGACTGAGCGGCAGATAGGATTCTTCCTGGCCGGTGATGCTTTCGGCCACGTTGCTTGCATTGAGGCGATAGATGAGATCGCCGGTAAAACTGCTGGGCAAAGCCATGTAAAAGTCTTCGGCCGAGCCCCAGACAATGAGTACGCGGGGGGATGGTTTATTTTTGCTTCTTTCCTGGGCCTGCTGCAGCTTGTTGTTTAAGCGCTCAATAACCTGGTTGGCTTGGCGGGGATGATTGGTAAGCTCACCGTAAAAAAGTAAAGCCTGGCTGATTTGCTGGTAATTATTTAATTTTTGAATGTACATGGGAATTCCCGCTTGGGCCAGGGATGTAAGCATGGAATGGTGCAAATGAATGTCGGCGGCCAGCACTAAATCAGGCTTTAAAGCAATGATCTGTTCAATATCAGGACTTGGCGTTTCGCCGATGGAAGGCACATCCTTGATTTTATCCATCAGGTCGGAAGACAGCGCCCTGGTGTTGGGACGGCCGACCAACTGTCCTCCTGCGGCATAGAATAAGTCCACGTTGGAGGCATTGAGGGCAACCAGGCGCAATGACCGGCCTTTTTTTATGGTTTGTACCAGATTGCATTTGGGGCATTGGATTTCAACATATTTTACCTGGCCTTTAAAGAGCAGCCGGTTGCAGCGGGAGCAACGGCACTCGCTTAAGCCCGTTGCCTGCGATAGGCTGGTGTCGTTATGATCTCTGTCCATAAATATACTCCCCTTTTTGTGAAATAGATCAATCTTTGCCGGGAAAATAAAAAGCTCCGCGTGAAATCATTATTTCACTACGGAGCTCTGGGCTCTCGGGACTTATTTTAATTACTGCTATTTTAAAAAAAAATACCGGTCTTGTCAAGGGAACCGCTGATTCATTCGCACCGCGTGTTCCGGAAGTAGCCGGATTATTTCAAGATTTTACTTCCCTGCCAGGTGAAAGGATTTCTCGCTAAGCAGGCCGGCTCGTTAAATCAGCGGTTCTCCAGGCTGGTCTTGCTGCGTAATAGTTTTGTGTAATTGTTTGTCGATATTTAAACAAAAAAAATAATTGACAATGATAATCGTTATCAATATACTAAGAGTGTAATATAACTCCATAACAAGCTGGCAATTTGCCGCTATAAAGAGGGCCCGAGAGCTCCGTGACGGTACTATAAGCACGGGGCTTTATTGCGTAAAGCGGCTGCTTTGGATTAAAGCAGGGCCAAGGCAGGCGAAGGCCCGCGACGGGAGGCAAAACTGTTTCGGCAAGTAGTTACGGTGTCCGCCGGGTGGTGCGAGGTAAATTGGATTAATATTGGAGTGATGAACATGGAGCTGAAAAGTAAAAAGGCGCAACCGGCGAAGTTTAAATTGCCGGAGGTGCGTTGTTTCTGGTGCAACCGTTTATTATTCCGCGGGATTGTCGAGAATGTGGAGATTAAGTGCCCGCGCTGCAATGCGGTTCAATATATCGGCAGCTATCATCAGCCTGTTCCCCTCCAGGACGGGAGCCAGGAAGACGAGCTGCGCCAGAGCAGATAAGCTATACATAGATTATTCCTGTTAAGAGAGCCAAGAGCTCCGTGACGATGATAAACACGGAGTATTTTTTATATTTAATTCCGGCTTGCTTATATGAATACATAGGGGTGCCGGAATTATGAAACGGAGGTGGTATGGTGGTTTATAAAACATGCTGGTCTAAGGCCTTCGGCTTTTCCTGCGCCACACATTTCTTGTTTATTCTGTTGCTGGGTTTTGTGCTTGGGCGGAACCTGGATTCCCGGCCCTTGCCGGAACAATATATTACACTGGAATGGGATACCGTAGCCGAAGAGGCAAACCTGGAAATAGCGCCTTTTCCACCGGGTGCTGCCGTGAATACCGGTGATTCCGTACCGTCACTGGACAGGCCGGTTAAAGCGCAGACCAAGCCGGCTGCAGCGTATGATGATAGCAGCTTGGGAGCCGGACGCAGCAGCGAAGCCGGTGAAAGCATGGCTTCGGCAGTCTTTGCCGGCAGTGGAACTGCCAACCCGAAGGGAGCTGACAGTTCAGGTATTCGGACTGTTTCAGCCGGTGGTTCAGACACGCAGACAGTTTCATCTGGCAGGGCCGAGGCCGGCGGGGACATAAACGGTATTGTTAATGCGTTTTTGTCGCAAATCGAAAAGCGCAAGATCTATCCTTATATGGCCAGGCGCCTGGGGCAGCAAGGCACTGTGGCCGTGAGTGTGCAATTGAGTGCCGACGGAGAACTGGCCGGGGTGCAGGTGCTGCGTTCCTCGGGAGTGGCTGCTTTGGATGAGGCGGCGCTGGCTTTGGTGCGGAAGGTTTGTCCGTTTCCCCATCATGCCGGGCGGGCTATTGCCATGAATATTCCCATCGCGTATCACCTGGAGTAAAGACGGGTGAATGTTTTCCGGCTTCCGGATACGCCTGAAGGTTTGAAGTAATTGTATAAATACAGCAGGAATGCAGGAATGAGGGATTTATATGGGTCAGCAAATGAGCCGGGTAACTTTTGGTATTATTGTTTTATTACTGGCAGTCAGTGCCTTGTTTTTATTCAAACAGCCCTTGCCGCAGCCGGTGACAAGCCAGACGGGTGAACGTTATGTGGTAACCGACAGCGCCGGCCGGCAGGTGGAAATCCCGCGCCGGCCGCAGCGGGTCGTTGTGTTAAATGCCTCGAATCTGGAACTGTTCCATGCCGTGGGCGGGACGATTGTCGGGCGTCCGACCACCGAGGCTTTGCCGCCGGAAGTGATGGCTGCCGTCCGGGAAGTGCCTGCGGTAGGAATAACGCCGAATCCCAATATGGAACAAATTATGGCGCTAAAGCCTGACTTGATTTTAGGCGTGAATATGCCGTTTCATCATAGCCTGATTCCGGTGCTGGATAAGGCGGGCGTTCCGATCCTGCTGCAGTCGCTGGATACTTATCAGGATATTATTGCCACGCTGCGTTTTTATGGCGACCTGGCCGGACAGACGCAGCAGGCCGAAAATATCATCAACAAACTGGAAGCGGATTATGCGGCCATCGCCAGTCGCAATAAAGAGCGCCCGGCGCCTAAAGTAGTAATTATCTGGGGAACACCGGAAAGCTTTCATATGGCGACGTCCCGCAGTTTTGCCGGTGACCTGGTAAAACGTCTGGGTGCGGTCAACGTGGCTGACCAGGGCGATGATGGCGGCGGACAAATGGGATATGTGCCGTTAAGTATGGAATATGTGGCCCGGCAAAATCCGGACATGATCTTTTTGATCATGCATAGCAACGATGAAAAAACCAGCGCGAAGTTCCGGGCCGAGCTGACTAATCATCCGGCGTGGAGCGGTTTAAAGGCTGTTGCCGCCAACAGGGTATACCAGTTACCATACCGGTTGTTTGCGGTGAATCCGGGCACTCAGGTTGGGGAAGCCTTCGCCGTTTTGAGTGATTTTCTCTATCCGGAGGTGAAGTAGGTGAGGACAGTAACAGGCGATCCCCGCCTGACTTGGCGGACGGTTGTCAGTCTGTCCGGTCTGGCCGTGCTGCTGGCGGCCTTACTCGCCGGCATCAGAATGGGAGCCGTGCCGGTCAGCTCGGCCGACATCTGGAATGTATTTGTTGCTCCGGCCGCAAATGAGGCATATCAAATTATTTACAATATCAGGATACCGCGGGTGCTGGTCAGCGCTCTGACCGGCATGAATCTGGCTTTGGCCGGCTGCATTTTGCAGGGGGTGCTGCGCAATCCTCTGGCCGATCCGGGTATTATCGGTGTATCGGCAGGCGCCGGACTGGCCGCCATGACGATTATGATTTTATGGCCCGGCTTTTCGTCGCTGATACCGGTAGCCGCTTTTGGCGGGGCGTTGCTTGCGGTCGGTGTGGTGTTTGTATTGGCCTGGGACCGGGGCATCCAGCCGCTGCGCCTGATTTTGGCCGGTGTAGCTCTGGCGGCTTTTTTCGGAGGCGCCATGAGCGCCCTGATGGTTTTTCATTCCGACAAAGTGCAGGGAACGGTCAACTGGATGGCCGGCGGCTTTCAGGGGCGTAGCTGGGATCATGTACAAATGATCCTGCCTTACAGCTTTGTTGGCGTCCTTGGTGCAGTCGTGACACCCCGCTATTTAAACGGGCTGCAGCTAGGCGATGAAGTGGCTAAGGGGCTCGGAATCCGGGTTGAGCCGGCCCGCCTGCTGTTGGTGATTTTAGCGGCGCTGCTCGCTGCCTCGGCAGTCAGTGTGGCGGGACTGCTGGGCTTCGTTGGCCTGATTGTTCCTCATATCACCCGTATGCTGGTCGGTTCGGATTTTGAATATCTGATGCCCTGTGCGGCCGTGCTGGGAGCTGCCCTGGTGGTTGCCGCTGATACGGTAGCCCGTACGGTGTTTAGTCCGGTGGAAGTGCCTGTAGGTGTTTTTATGGCCTTCTTGGGGGCACCTTTCTTCCTTTATTTATTGCGAAAGGGGATGCGGTCATGACACATGCAATCGAAGCCCGGACGGTCAAGCTTGGCTATGGCGGCAAAGTCATCCTGCCCGGCGTCGATCTGTTGCTTAATAAGCCGGAAATTATTTCGATTATCGGACCTAATGGTTCCGGTAAATCCACGCTATTAAAGGCCTTGAGCCGGCTGCTGACGCCTTTGGGCGGATCGGTGCTGCTCGATGGCAAGGATATTCACCGGCTGCCGCCGCGGGAGGTGGCCAGGCTTATGGCAATTTTGCCCCAGGCGGCACAGGCGCCGGGCGATATGACGGTTTATGATCTGGTGGTCTATGGCCGGCTGCCCTATAAGCGGCTGTTTGAGCGCCTGACGGCCGCCGATGAAGCGGCCATCCTGGCCGCTTCATCGGCGGTGGGGTTGCCGGACATGCTGTACCGGCGGCTGGACAGTTTATCCGGCGGGGAAAAGCAGCGGGCCTGGCTGGCCATGGCCCTGGCCCAGGAGCCGCACCTGCTGCTATTGGATGAACCGACAACCTATCTTGATATTCATCATCAACTGGAATTGATGAAATTGATTGGCCGGCTGCACCGGGAGCGGCAACTGACGGTACTTATGGTGCTCCATGATTTAAACCATGCGGCCCGGTTCAGCCAACGCCTTATTGCCGTTAAGAACGGCCGGATATTTGCCGACGGACCGGTAGACGAGGTGTTTACGGCAGCAACACTGCGGAGCTTGTATGAGGTGGAAACAACGGTTATGACACTGGAGCATGGCGGTCATTCCCAACTGGTTTGTTTTGCCCACGACAGTTGTCCGGTTACGGGTGCCTGAGGCGTTGTTAGCGGCGCCGATGGTACATAATAGAACTAAAGGGAGGTTTTACAGTGAAAATATTAATTGTATATTCCAGTCTGACCGGCAATACCAGGAAAGTGGCCGAAGCCGTTTATGCGGTGCTTGGCAGCGAAGCGGACCTGTTTCCGGTGGAAACGGCGCCGCCAGTGGACGCCTACGATTTTGTAGCCGTTGGTTTTTGGGTAGACAAAGGAACGGCCGACCATAAAACGCAGGAGTATCTAAAAACCATCCGGGGAAAAGAGGTGGCGCTGTTTGCCACGCTGGGAGCCTATCCTGACTCGGAACATGCTGCGGCCAGTCTGAAAAATGCGGCTGCCCTGCTGGGGGACGGCAACCACCTGGCCGGAACCTTTATCTGCCAGGGGAAAATTGATCCCCGTTTGATCGAGCAATTTAAAAAGACGCCGGGCAACCATCCCCATGTGGTTACGTCGGAGCGGCTGGAGCGTTATAAAGAAGCGGCCAAACATCCGGACGATAACGATCTGCAGACCGCCCAGGCCGTCTTTGTCAGGTTGAAAGAGGAAGTAAGCCGACGGCTTACCGGGCTGCAGGAAAGCGAGGTGGCTGGTTCTTGCGGCAAACCCGATTAAAGCACATTCTGGCGGCCATGCCTCCGGCTCAGTATGCACTTACTGTCGGCCGGGACACCGCTGAACCGCTGGCCGGGGCTTTTGCCGAACGCCGGGCGGTCCAGCCTGTGGCCGGCGGCCGGCCGCTAAAGCCCGATGACTGGCAGACAACCTGGCAGTCGCTGCTGGCGCAAAAGCCAACGCCCGCTGAGCGGGTCGTCTATATTCATATCCCCTTTTGCCGGCAGCGCTGCCTGTACTGCGGCTTTTTTCAGAACTATTCCGATGAGGAATTGGAAACGGCGTACATCGACAGTTTGATTCAGGAGCTGCAACTGAGCCGAAACAGCCGGTATCTGGGCAGTGGTGCTGTGAATGCGGTATTTATCGGCGGCGGTACGCCAAGCACGCTGGCGCCGCATAATGTTGCCCGGCTGCTAAAGGCAATCCACGCGAATCTGCCGTTGGCTAATGATTGCGAGCTGACTTTGGAGGGAAGGATCAACGATTTGGTGCCGCCGAAAATCGAAGCCTGGCTGACGAATGGTGTAAACCGTATATCCCTTGGGGTTCAGTCGTTTCATACCCAGGTAAGGCAGGCGGTTGGCCGGCTGGATGATACGCAAACCATTCTGGAGCGGTTGAAATTGCTGGCAGGCTATAACCAGGTTGCCGTTATCGTGGACTTAATCTATGGATTGCCTTACCAAACCGGTGAAGTTTGGGCTGATGATCTTACACTGCTCCAGGCAGCACCGATTGCCGGGATGGACTTATATCAGTTATCTGTTTTTGAAGGCGGCGCGCTGCAGCAAGCCATCCGTGCCGGCCGTCTGCCGGCGGCGGCCACTACGGCCGGACAGGCCCGGTTGTTTGCCGCGGCGGAAGCCGAACTGGCGGCCCGCAATTTTTCCCGGCTCAGCATCTGCCACTGGGGGAAAAATAACCGGGAGCGCAACATGTACAATACGCTTACCAAGGCCGGCAGTCCTGTCATTCCTTTTGGCGCCGGCGCCGGCGGTAATATCGGCGGTGTAAGCATGTTTTTGGACCGTAATGTGGAAAAGTACATCGGCAGCATTGCCCGGGGAGAAAAACCATTCACCATGCTGCTGCGGCAGGCGGCGGGAACCCAGTGGCAGCATACCGTTGTTGCCCAACTGGAACGGGGGTACATTGATCTTCACGAACTGGCCGGGCAATATGGCAGCGGTGCCTGGGAACTGGAGCTGCTGCTTGCTATCTGGGCAGAACGGGGCTTGGTGACACGGGATACGGACGTTCCGCAACTGACGGTGGCAGGGAAGTTCTGGTATAAAAATATGACCCAATCGCTGGTAGAGTGCTTACACGCCTTGCGGGACAGCGGGCGGGACGGACAACAGACGATCATGGTTCACAGTTAAAGAAAGAGAGCCTTAGAGCTCCATGGCGGATACGCGCATGGGGTTTTATTATTTTCTCTAAAAAGATAAAAAGAGGAGTCATGTTATGCAAAAATCGATACGTAATAAGAAAGAGTTTACTCTGCTCAGCATATCGATACTGGCGGCCCTGACCATGCCGGTCTATGCCGAGGACGCGATTGATACGAGAGATGTTATGATAACGGCTACGCGGACGGTGCAGGAAGTAAAAGAAACACCATCCGCCGTGGAGATTATCACCCGGGAGGACCTTGATAAGCTTGGTGCCCATACGCTGGGTGAGGCGCTAAGGATGGCTACCAGCATCAATGTGAGTGCACCGGCCATGGCCGGCAGCAGCATTACGGTACGGGGCATGTCCACCCGGCATACGCTGATTATGATTGACGGCAAGCGTCTGGTTTCCGAAGGCAGTTATGCTACGGCCAACTCCTATGAGCTTGAACGGATTAATATGGAGAATGTCGAGCGAATCGAGATTGTCCGCGGACCGGTTAGCTCGCTCTACGGTTCCGATGCCTTAGGGGGCGTTATCAATATCATAACCCGCAAACCGGAAAAACAGGAATTGACGGTGTCCCTCAGCCCGCAGCGTTATTTCGGCGATACCGGTACCGGCATTGATAATTACTCGCTGCGCTATGACACCGGTAAGGATAATAAATGGTCCTGGATTGTCAGCGCCGACCGGGCGAAAATTGATCCTTATGAAAATAGTGATCACACTACCAAGAGCCAGTTTGGCACCAGGGAAAATCTGAATATGGACGGTACCTATGACTTCACGGCCAATACCCATCTGGATGTTTCGATTAACCTGTTGCGGGAGGACCTGGACGGGCGGACCACCCAAAGCGCAGGGGTGCTGCGCAATGACACCTATACCAACAGCCGGGACCAGTACAGCCTGGGACTAAGGGGTAAAGTTAAAAACGGCGATTACCAGATACGGACTTTCTACGGCGAGCATGACAAGGATAACAAGAGTTATTTGCTCAGTACGGGTGCCCTGACCGATTTTGATGTTTCCAACCGTAAAACCTATGGGTTGGAAGGCCATGTATCCACCCAGCTCAGTGACCGTCACTTGCTGACAACAGGCAGTGAATTCCGGACGGAACAGTACCGGGGGACGCGGATCGGCACAGGCAATAAGGTATACGATATTACGTATGGCAGCATAACCAAGCAAGGCTCGGAGGCGGAAATCGATTATTCGGCCATGTATGTGCAGGATGAGTGGCTGGTGAATGACCGGCTGCTGATCATTCCCTCGGTGCGTTATGACGACAGTGATAAATTCTCCGGTAATGTCAGTCCCAAGCTGGGCATGACCTATAAAATGAATGAGAATTATCGCCTCAAGGCTAATATCGGCAAGGGCTTTAAAGCGCCCAGTCTTGACGACATGTATATGGAAATGACCAAGACCATGGGCAGTATGGTTGTTCATGTAACCGGCAACCCTGATCTGAAACCGGAGAAGTCCAACAGCTATGAATTGGGGATTGAAGGGGAAAAAGGCAAGAACTTCGGCAAATTAACCTATTTTGTCAATGATGTGAAGGATTTAATCACCACCGACACGACGGTTACCTTTGTTCCGGGCGTTGGCATGCGAGCCGATTCGACCTATTTGAATGAGGACAAGGCCGATATTGACGGTATTGAATTTGAGATTGGCCGCCGTCTAAGCGACAAATTCACTGTCAAGATGAACTATACCTATCTTGACGCCACCGGTAAGACCGGACAGAGATTGGAAGGCCGGGCCAAGCAGCAGGGGACTTTCCAGCTCCATTACGATAACATTCGCCAGAATGGGATCAGCGCGGTATTGTGGAACGAGTGGAAAAAGGACTACCTGTATTCCTCCAGCAGTCATATTAATAAAACCTATGCCCTATGGAATGTATCGGTTAATAAAAAATGGAGCGATACCTTCAGCAGTTATATTGGTGTTGATAATATCTTTGGCAAAAAGGATACGGAGCTTAATTTACTGGGGGCCATGTTCCGGGCCGGCGTGACCTTTAAAATATGAGAATAGGGATGATTGCCTTCTTGCTGGCGGTGGCTTTTTTACAGACCTTGCCTGGCAAGGCTCAAAGCCTCCCGAGCGGCTGCCTGATTTATACGGCAGCCGGCCAGCCGGTCACTTACCAAGGGCTGGCGCAATTAATCAACCGGTATGATGTGATTGTTTTTGGCGAATACCATGATAACGCTCTGTTGCACCAACTGGAATTCCAACTGCTGCAAGCTGCTTTCGGCCGGCAGCCTAAATTGGCGGTGTCTTTGGAAATGTTTGAACGGGATGTGCAGAGCCGGCTGGATGATTATCTGGCCGGACGCAGCCCGGAAGAAAAGTTTTTGAGTCTGGCCCGCCCCTGGCCCAATTACCGGACGGATTACCGCCCTTTAGTGGAATTTGCTAAGGCCAATTCCCTACCGGTGATCGCTGCCAATATTCCCCGCGCCCTGGCTGCCCGGTATGCCCGGACGGGGGAGCTGGCAGGTCTGACCGCGGAGGAGAGCGCTTATCTGCCTCAGGTACATTTGGCGCCGCCGGGACAATACCGGGAGCGGTTCATGGACTACCTGAAAGGGGAGCGAGCGTCCGCCATGCCGGTCGGTGACGACAAACTTGAGAATTATTACAAGGCTCAGTGCCTGAAAGATGATACTATGGCGGAAAGCATAGCCGCTTTTCATCAGCGGCAGCCTGATTATAAAATCATTCATTATCAGGGCGATTTTCATAGCCGCCACCGGCTGGGCGTTGTGGAAAAACTACAATTGCTTGATCCTGCTTTGCGTATCGCCGTGATTACGCCGGTCTACGCAAAAGACTTCGGCAACTTGCCCAAGCTGCTTGCCGAACAGGGGGCAGCCGGTGATATAGTCGTGATTTTACAGTAAAGTTACCTGAGTATGAAAAAAAGAAGCCGGCAAAGACCTATGAAGGTGGACCGCCCCAGGAAAGATAGACACAAAAGAGAAAAGCCAATCGTAGAATATCTTTGTGTTAAGCCGACTGACGCCGTTTTCGGATGGCGTCAGTCGGTAGTTGATTTGGAAACGCTCGAAATTGTAAAAATGGATGTAGTCGTCAATCAGTTCCTGAGCCTGTGTTAAGGTTTGGATCTTCTGGCGGTGAATGCACTCTGCTTTGAGAATAGAAAAGAAGTTTTCAGCCATAGCATTATCGTAAGGATTTCCTCGTCTTGACATGGAGGGCATAATGCCATATTCTTTAGTCAGGTTGAAATATGCTTGTGAGGTGTATTGAA
>NZ_FODY01000046.1 GCF_900110485.1 Propionispora vibrioides
CCGGAAGGTGTGGAAATGGTAATGCCTGGCGACAACATCCAGATGTCGATCGAGTTGATTACACCGATCGCGATGGAAGAAGGACTGCGCTTCGCGATTCGTGAAGGCGGCCGTACGGTTGGCGCCGGTGTCGTAACTGCTATCGACGCATAAGACATAACATGTATAGAAGATGTCCATAGTGGTAATATATAGAGCAGGGGGAAACCCCTGTTTTATATATGCCCTTATCAACCTGCCTTAGAGTCGGGTGCCGGAGCTAATTTTATGATACATCCGGACATGTGGGCTATTGACAGGCAAGGTTAAGTATGGTAGATTATATTAGTGACATTTTAGAAGTTGCCATATTTACAGGGTAAGAGAGGTGTACGAAATAATGCGTAATGCGGTAACATTGGCCTGTACGGAGTGCAAACAGCGTAACTATCAGACCAATAAGAACAAAAAAAATGATCCGGATAGATTAGAACTCAACAAATACTGCAAGTTCTGTAAAAAACAAACGGCGCATAAAGAAACCAAGTAATTTGGTGATCTGCTTTTTGTTTGTTGACAGGCGAAAACACGCTCGGCTGCTGGAGTCGCGGTATGTATCGGTTGCGATGTAGTACGTTTTGCCGCCTCCTGCCGTAGAGTTATCGTATGACCGGCACGTTAAGGCAGTAGAGATAGGGATGTGAAAACATGGCAGCCCAAGACACAGCGGTTCAGGGTAATGGGTCACGGGGAAGAAGATTCTTGCGTGAAGTGAAAGCGGAACTGAAAAAAGTATCGTGGCCAACGAAACAAGAATTGATTTCCTATACGGGAATCGTTTTTGTCTCTGTTCTTGTTATTGCGATTTTAATTTGGGGAATTGATTTGGTTTATGCCAAACTTCTGAAAATATTTATAAACAAGTAAGCTAAGGGGGTATGGGACGGTAAGTTACGTCCCGTAGGGCGATGGAATCCGAAAAGAATTGGTATGTGATCCATACATATTCCGGCTATGAGAACAAAGTGATGGCAAACTTGGAACGCAAAGTTCATTCCATGGGGATGGAAAACGAAATTTTCCGGGTGCTGGTGCCGATGGAAGATGAAGTGGAAATCAAAGATGGAAAAAAGAAAGTTGCTAAGAAAAAAGTGTTTCCGGGATATGTTCTGGTGGAAATGATTGTCAATGATCGATCCTGGTATGTTGTACGCAATACACCGGGGGTGACTGGTTTTGTCGGTTCCGGGACTAAGCCGATCCCGCTTACTGCAGGCGAAGTGAAACATATATTGAAGTCGATGGGGATAGAAGAAATACGACCCAAACTGGATATTGCTGTTTCTCAGCCAATACGGATTACTTCCGGGGCTTTTGAAAATTGGACAGCCACCGTACTGGAAATTAACCATGACCGTGCGAAGCTGAAAGTGCTGGTCAACATGTTTGGCCGCGAAACCCCGGTTGAATTAGATTTTTCTCAAGTAGAGAAAATATAAGGCTGTCGTTATAGGTGGCTTTATAGGTTTTGGTGGGAGGGTGATGAGCCCGTATACCACATTTTTGTATAAGGAGGTGTGATTGATGGCTAAAAAGGTTGTAAAGTTAGTTAAGCTGCAAGTTCCGGCTGGAAAAGCTACTCCGGCACCACCGGTGGGTCCTGCTCTCGGTCAAGCAGGTGTAAATATTATGGCTTTTGTCAAGGAGTTTAACGAAAGAACGGCTGCTCAAGCAGGACTTATTATTCCAATTGAGATTACCGTATTTGAAGATAGATCATTCACTTTTGTAACGAAAACTCCTCCTGCTGCTATATTATTGAAAAAAGCAGCAGGTATTGAAACGGCTTCGGGTGAGCCGAACAAAAAGAAAGTAGCAAAAGTTTCTCGCTCTAAAGTACGTGAAATCGCTGAAACCAAAATGCAGGATTTAAATGCTGCCAATGTGGAATCGGCTATGCGTATGATTGAAGGCACTGCCCGCAGCATGGGCATTGACATCGTTGAGTAATTGGGGATGTCGTGTGGGAGGATAATCCGCTACACCACAAGTAAAGGAGTATGTAACATGCCGAAATTTGGTAAGAAATATACAGAAGCTGCGAAACTCATAGAAGCCAATAAACTCTATGAAGTGAGCGAAGCTCTGGAGTTAGTCAAGAAAACGGCTAGCGCCAAGTTCGATGAAACTGTGGAAGTGGCTGTGAAGCTGGGCGTTGACCCGAAACATGCCGACCAACAGGTTCGTGGAGCTGTGGTGCTTCCTTTCGGAACTGGTAAAACCAAACGTGTGTTGGTGTTTGCCAAGGGCGAAAAGGCGAAAGAAGCCGAAGCTGCCGGTGCTGATCTTGTCGGCGCCGAAGATATGGTGGAAAAAATCCAGGGTGGCTGGACTGATTTCGACGTAGTGGTAGCTACGCCGGACATGATGGGTATGGTAGGGCGCCTTGGTAAAATCCTTGGCCCTAAAGGTTTAATGCCTAACCCGAAAGTGGGTACTGTAACTTTGGATGTGTCCCGGGCAGTTAATGAAATCAAAGCCGGTAAAATTGAATACCGTACGGATAAGGCTGGTAATATCCATGCCCCGATCGGTAAAGTTTCGTTTGACGTTGAAAAATTGTCGCAAAACTTCTCTACCCTGATAGATACATTGAATAAAGTAAAACCCGCTGCGGCAAAAGGTCAATATATGCGCAGCGTGACACTCTCCACAACCATGGGGCCTGGAGTGAAAGTAAATCCGGTTAAAGCCTCAGGCAGAAAAGAGTAATTCTCTAATACCCGGCTCTCAGGCTTTGAATTGAATAGTTGTTGATGGCTGTAGACAGCAGGTTTGTAAAGGACTCGTTCCGCCTGCCGAGGCCGGGGATTAGTAATTGGCTTGCCAAGAACGACCTCCGGTGAATACTGCCGGCAGGTCGTTTTCGTTTATCTGATCAGAACATGCTTTTCTGATCATGCGTAAGAACGACAGAATCTTTTGCCGATGTCCGAAAAGACATGGTGAAAGTGAAGTCTTTTCTTATATCAGTTAAGGAGGTGGATATATAGTGGCTGTAACTTCAGAAAAGAAAGCCCTGGTTGCTGAGTTGGCAGAAAAGCTGCAAAATACAAAAGGCGCTGTGTTAACAAACTACCGTGGCTTGAATGTTGCACAGGACACTAACTTGCGTCGCAAATTGCGCGAAGCCGGTGTAGAGTACCGTGTTGTAAAAAACACTATGACTCGCATTGCCGCTAATGAAGTTGGTATTCAAGGGATGGACGCATATTTGGAAGGTCCTACCGCGATTGCAATATCGTCGACCGACCCCGTTGCTCCGGCAAAAGTAATTTCTGATTTCATTAAAGAAAACAAATTGCAGGCCCTGGAAATCAAAGCTGGTTTGGTAGAAGGCAAAGTGATTGACGCCGCAGGCGTTAAAGCGCTGGCCAGCCTGCCATCCCGCGAAGTGCTTATTGCTCAGGTACTGGCAGGAATGCAATCGCCGATTGTTGGTCTTGTCAATGTACTGCATGGCAATATCCGCAATTTGGTGTATACGCTTGAAGCGGTACGCAAGCAAAAAGAATCGGCATAAGCTGCCACTGGGAAACAGCAATGTTTTCTGCAAAACAACAATAAAAACAACCATGCCGATGAGCGTGGAATTTATGGAGGTATTGTAACATGACTAAAGAAGAAATTATGCAAGCGATTGAGAGCATGACTGTTCTCGAATTATCCGAATTGGTAAAAGCTCTGGAAGAAAAATTTGGCGTATCCGCAGCTGCTCCTGTAGCTGTAGCTGCTGCTCCGGCTGCTGCTGGTGCTGCTGCCGCTGCTGAAGAACAAACTGAATTCGACGTAATTTTGACTAGCGCTGGCGCTAGCAAAATCAACGTAATCAAAGTAGTTCGCGAAGTAACCGGTCTGGGCCTGAAAGAAGCAAAAGAACTTGTTGACGGCGCACCGAAAGCTTTAAAAGAAAAAATCTCCAAAGCTGACGCAGAAGCTCTTAAAGCTAAACTGACCGAAGCCGGCGCTACTGTTGAAGTTAAGTAATAACTGAACCAATCATAGCAAAAAGAGTGCCAAGTTCTTTGGATACTCTTTTTGCTTTTTTGTTACATGGTTGAAATTTCTTGACAATATATTTATTCTATGATAACATTTTTAAATGCGATGCAAAGTTTTTTGGGAACTTTAGCAAGTACGATTAGCCAAACGAAGATGATTGGGCCTGCAGTCAGTGCTGGAAAAGAACCGATGAGGTTTTTTATGGAAGACAGCAGGCTAATAGTAGATTAGTTGCAGTATGTATAATTTGTCAATTGGCAGGAAATAGTAATATGGTGGGGATGATGGCGTCATCTGCGCAAGACGGAGTAAGGTTTTACCTTTTGAAAGACCTTGCTTGTTTTTTCATATATTGCATTTTCCTGTTAATATATGTTTGGTTTAGTTCAAATTGGACTAAGGGGTGAAGGATTTAATGTTCAATCCTGTTCCGGTAGGCAAGAGAAATAGGTACAGCTATGCTAAAATTAACGAAGTGCTGGACATGCCTAATCTTATTGAAATCCAGAAGAATTCTTACAATTGGTTTCTCAAAGAAGGTCTCCAGGAAATATTCCATGATATTTCACCCATTCAGGATTTCACGGGTAATCTCGTGTTATCCTTTGAGGCGTTTACGCTGGGGGAGCCCAAATATCATGTAGAAGAGTGTAAAGAGCGGGATGTAACCTATTCCGCGCCTTTGCGTGTCAATGTGCGTCTGATTAACCGGGAAACCGGTGAAATCAAAGAGCAGGAAGTCTTTATGGGAGATTTTCCGCTGATGACCGATAACGGCACATTTATTATCAATGGAGCGGAACGGGTTATTGTCAGTCAGCTTGTCCGTTCACCGGGAGCCTATTATGGCGAAACCATTGATACCAGCGGCAAGAAGCTCTATAATGCAACCGTAATTCCGAACCGTGGCGCCTGGCTGGAACTAGAGACTGATGCCAATGATGTCATGTATGTGCGTGTAGACCGTACCAGAAAACTGCCGGCTACCGTACTGATTCGTGCTTTAGGCTGGGCATCGAATGCGGCTATTGCCGAACTGTTTAACGATGATCCCCGCATCAGGGCTACCTTGGAACGGGATAATACCGATTCAAGGGATTCAGCCTTGGTAGAAATCTATAAGCGTTTGCGTCCCGGTGAACCGCCTACTGTGGAAAACGCTACGCAACTCTTGGAATCTTTGTTCTTCGACTCCAAACGGTATGACCTGGCTACGGTAGGCCGCTATAAGCTGACGAAAAAGCTGGGCTGGCGCCGCCGCTTCATGGGTAAAGTACTACATAAACCGCTGGTAGATCAGGAAACCGGCGAAATCTTAATACCGGATAATACGGTAGTCGACGAAAAAATTCTTGATCGTTTAGTTGAAAGTGGCTTTGGCACTGCCGGCTTGATCGAAGCCATGATTAAGCCTAAGGATGGCGAAGCTGTTAAAATGATCTGTAATCCGACGCTGGAATATGCGCATCGGACTATTACCAAGGAAGATATTGTGGCTGCCATCAACTATCTGCTCAATTTGATGGATGGTTTTGGCAATACCGATGATATTGACCATTTAGGCAACCGCCGGCTGCGTTCGGTCGGTGAATTGCTGCAAAACCAATTCCGCATTGGTTTGTCCCGAATGGAACGGGTCGTGAAAGAACGTATGACCATTCAGGATATTGATGTCATCACGCCGCAGGCGCTGATTAATATCCGTCCTGTGGTCGCGGCGATTAAGGAATTTTTCGGTTCCAGCCAGTTGTCGCAGTTTATGGACCAGACCAATCCGCTGGCTGAACTGACTCATAAACGTCGTCTGAGCGCCTTGGGTCCTGGTGGTTTGAGCCGGGAACGGGCAGGTTTTGAAGTTCGTGACGTCCATCACTCTCACTATGGCCGTATGTGCCCAATTGAGACGCCGGAAGGTCCGAACATCGGTTTGATCGGTTCTTTGGCAACCTATGGTCGGATTAATGAATTCGGTTTCATTGAAACACCGTACCGTAAAATTGACAAGGAAAACCGCAAGGTAACCGATGACGTGCGCTACTTGACAGCCGATGAAGAGGACGAAGTGATTTGCGCTCAGGCGAACGAGGAACTGACTCCGGAAGGCTGGTTCAAGGCGCCACGGGTTATTGTGCGTTATCGCCACGAAAATCTGATGGTTCCGCCGGAACAGGTCGACTATATTGATGTGTCGCCCAAACAGGTTGTATCCATCGCTACCGCCATGATCCCCTTCCTGGAAAACGATGACGCTAACCGGGCCCTGATGGGGGCGAACATGCAGCGTCAGGCTGTGCCTTTGCTTCGGACCCAGGCGCCGTTGGTCGGCACCGGTATGGAGTATAAGGCTGCCTGCGACTCGGGTGTTGTTGTGTTGGCGAAGAATGCCGGTGTAGTGGAAAAAGTAACGGCTGTTGATATTAAAATCCGCACCGATAACGGCGGGTTGGATACTTATAAATTATTGAAATTTATCCGTTCCAATCAGGGAACGTGTGTTAACCAAAAACCGATTGTCTATAAGGGGGAGCGGGTAGTAAAAGGCCAGGTATTGGCCGACGGACCGTCCACTGATAAAGGCGAATTGGCATTGGGCTTTAATGTACTGGTTGCGTTTATGCCCTGGGAAGGTTACAACTACGAAGATGCAATTTTGCTGAGTGAAAAACTCGTTAAGGAAGACGTATTTACCTCTATCCATATTGAGGAATACGAGTGCGACGCCCGGGACACCAAACTGGGACCGGAAGAAATTACCCGGGATATCCCGAACGTCGCCGAAGAAGTGCTGCGTGATCTGGACGATCGCGGCATTATCCGGGTTGGCGCCGAAGTACGGCCTGGTGATATCCTTGTTGGCAAGGTAACCCCTAAAGGCGAAACCGAGCTAACGGCTGAGGAACGCCTGCTGCGAGCCATATTCGGTGAAAAGGCCCGTGAGGTAAGAGATACTTCGCTGCGGGTTCCCCATGGCGAAGCTGGTAAAATTGTCGATGTAAAAGTATTTAGCCGGGAAAATGGCGATGAATTGCCGCCTGGCGTGAATCATCTGGTCCGCGTCTATATTGCTCAGAAGAGAAAAATCTCCGAAGGTGATAAGATGGCTGGCCGTCACGGTAACAAAGGGGTTGTTTCCCGGATTATGCGGGAAGAGGATATGCCTTTCTTGCCGGACGGTACCCCGGTACAGATTGTGTTAAATCCTCTGGGCGTACCTTCCCGTATGAATATCGGGCAGGTACTGGAAACACATCTGGGGATGGCTGCCGCCGCCTTTGGCATGCAGATTAAAGCGAAAGATCCGACGGTGGAGGAAAGGCTGCGCAACGTTGGCTACAATGTCGACAAACACGGCCTGCCTAAACCTGATGTAGCCGGTATTCATATGGCTACGCCGGTATTCGATGGCGCCCGCGAAGAAGAAGTATTTAAAACGCTGGAAGCGGCCGGACTTTCGGCCGACGGAAAAACCGTGCTGTATGACGGTCGTACCGGCCAGGCTTTTGATAACCCGGTAACTGTAGGTTTTGTATATATCCTGAAGCTGGCCCACTTGGTTGATGACAAGATCCATGCCCGCTCCACCGGTCCGTACTCGCTGGTTACGCAGCAGCCGCTGGGTGGTAAAGCCCAGTTTGGCGGTCAGCGTTTCGGTGAGATGGAAGTGTGGGCGCTGGAAGCTTATGGCGCGGCGTATACCCTGCAGGAATTGCTCACGGTTAAATCCGATGATGTCGTTGGCCGTGTGAAAACCTATGAGGCCATTGTCAAGGGTGAAAACGTTCCCGAACCGGGCGTGCCGGAATCCTTCAAGGTTCTTATTAAGGAATTGCAAAGTATCGGCCTCGATGTGAAGATCTTGACTGAAGACGCTCAGGAAATTTTAATTCGTGAATCCGATGACGATATTCACGAGACGGCTAAAGAACTCGAACTCAGTCTTGGTGGTGAGGAAGGCGGACGTTTGGCGCCGACCGAACGCAAGCTGGCCGAAGTGGAGCCGGATATGGCCGATGAGTTTGAAGCAAGCGATGATGTTGAGCCGTTGGAAGAGGAACTGGATATTATTGCCGAAATCGGCGAGATGGATGCGGAAAAGTTCAGCCTGCCGGCATCCGATTATGACGACGAGCTTGAAGAGCCGAAAAAGGGAGCTTCTAAGAAAAGCAAAGAGCGGGATAAAAAAGTCAATCCCAACGACTACCTGGATGATCTAGATGAGGATTTCGAATAAATAATGTAAGAAGGGAGTGAAAACCCTTTGTTAGATGTTAATAATTTTGACTCCATGCGCATTGGTATTGCTTCGCCGGAGCAAATCCGCAAATGGTCGCACGGGGAAGTAAAAAAACCGGAAACTATTAATTACCGTACTCTAAAACCAGAACGCGAGGGTTTGTTTTGTGAAAAGATTTTTGGACCTACGCGGGATTGGGAGTGTCATTGCGGTAAATACAAACGGATTCGTTATAAAGGGATCGTTTGTGACCGCTGCGGCGTCGAAGTAACCCGTTCCAAGGTCCGTCGTGACCGGATGGGACATATCGAACTGGCGGCACCGGTTTCTCATATCTGGTACTTCAAGGGAATTCCCAGCCGAATGGGCCTGATTTTGGATATTTCCCCCCGTTCGCTGGAAAAGGTGCTGTATTTTGCTTCGTATATTGTGCTGGATCCGGGCGATACACCGCTGATGAAGCGGCAATTGCTTAACGAGAATGAATATCGCGAATATCGCGACAAATACGGCAGTGCTTTTAAGGTCGGCATGGGTGCCGAGGCGATTAAAAAATTACTGGCCGAACTGGAGCTGGATAAACTCAGCAAGGATCTGCGGCAGGAACTTAAGGAAGTCAGCGGTCAGCGGAAGGTGAGAGCCATCCGCCGCCTGGAAGTAGTGGAAGCTTTCAAAAAATCAGGCAACCACCCTGACTGGATGATTATGGATGTCGTGCCGGTCATTCCGCCCGAACTGCGCCCGATGGTTCAATTGGACGGCGGACGGTTTGCGACGTCCGACTTAAACGACCTGTACCGCCGGGTAATCAACCGGAATAACCGGTTAAAAAGACTGCTTGATTTGGGTGCGCCCGATATCATTGTCCGCAATGAAAAACGGATGCTCCAGGAAGCGGTCGACGCATTGATTGATAATGGCCGTCGCGGTCGTCCGGTTACCGGTCCCGGCAACCGCCCGTTAAAATCGCTGAGCGACATGCTCAAGGGTAAGCAAGGCCGTTTCCGGCAAAATCTGTTGGGTAAGCGTGTTGACTATTCGGGCCGTTCGGTTATTGTTGTCGGTCCGGAACTGAAGCTGCATCAATGCGGTTTGCCGAAGGAAATGGCGCTGGAACTGTTTAAACCTTTCGTGATGAAGAAGCTCGTCAATGCCGGCCACGCTCATAATATTAAGAGCGCCAAACGCATGGTAGAACGGGTGCGTCCGGAAGTATGGGATGTTCTGGAAGAGGTTATTAAAGAACATCCGGTACTGTTGAACCGTGCACCGACATTGCATCGTCTGGGTATTCAGGCCTTTGAACCGGTGCTTTCTGAAGGCCGGGCTATTAAAATACATCCGTTGGTATGTACGGCTTATAATGCCGACTTTGACGGTGACCAGATGGCCGTTCACGTGCCGCTGTCGGCGGAGGCCCAAGCGGAGGCGCGCCTTCTGATGCTTGCCGCCCATAATATTCTGTCGACCAAAGACGGTAAGCCGGTTGCTACGCCGACCCAGGATATGGTTTTGGGTTCTTACTATCTGACCATTGAGAAACCGGGTGATCTAGGGGAAGGCAAATTTGTAACCGATATAAACGAAGCGTTGCTGGCCTATCACCACAAGGAACTTTCGCTTCATGCCAAGATAAAGATACGCATGATGGTTCACGGCAAAATGGAGCGGGTCAACACGACGCTGGGCCGCCTGATTTTCAATGAAGCGTTGCCGGAAGAACTGAGCTATTTCTATCAGCAGGATGGCGAATGGTGCCTGGGTATTATGATGGATAAAAAGCAGCTTGGCAAACTGGTTGCCGACTGCTATCGCCGCTTCGGTAATTCCAAAACTGCCAATGTCCTGGACGGCATTAAAAAGCTGGGTTATTCCTTTGCTTGCCGGGCTGGGGTTACGGTAGCCATCTCTGATATCAAAATTCCTCCTGCCAAAAAAGAGATTCTGGCTGATGCGGAAGCCAAAGTTGATATGATTGATAAACAATATCGTCGCGGTTTGATTACCGAGGATGAACGTTATAAGAAGATCATTGATTTGTGGACCAAAGCGACCGAAGATGTCACCAGTGCTATGATGAATAATCTGGATAAATTCAATCCGGTATATATGATGGCCAATTCCGGTGCCCGCGGTAATATTCAGCAGATCCGTCAGCTTGCCGGTATGCGCGGCCTGATGGCCGATCCTTCCGGCCGGATTATCGACTTGCCGATCAAGGCTAACTTCCGGGAAGGTCTGACCGTACTTGAGTACTTCATTTCTACTCACGGCGCCCGTAAAGGTTTGGCTGATACGGCGCTTAGAACGGCTGACTCCGGGTACCTGACGCGACGTCTGGTCGACGTTGCCCAGGACGTCATCGTCCGGGAAGATGATTGCGATATTGTCGGCATTAATCTGGTGCGCGAACGGGCCCGCCTGGCTCAGTCCAGTTCAGGTGCCATTTCGCTTCTGAAAGACACCTTGCTTGGCCGGATTCTGGCGGAGAATGTTACCGATCCGAAGACTGCCGATGTTTTGGTGCCGCAGGGTACTGTGCTTGATGAGGAAAATCTGACTCTGATTGGCGAACAAGGTGTGCCGGAAATTATCCTGCGGGGCTTGGCGGCAGCCGATGCGGAGGGCGCTGACAATGCGGCGGCAACTGATGCCGTTATGCTGGGTGAACCGGAAGAAAAAGTACGTCAGGCATTGAAAGAATCTATGATTCGGGAGATGCTTGGCAAGAATACTGTCGGTGCGATTAAAAACAGCTTAGGCGAAGAACTCGTGCCGGCCGATACTCCCTTTACCGAAGAACATATCGAGGCTATTTTAAGCAGCGATGTACGGGAAGTTAAAGTACGCAACAACAGCATTAAAGGCATCGAAGTGGAAGCCATCATGGAAAGCGGTGGTGTGATTGAGCCGTTGAAGGACCGGATTGTCGGACGGAATGCGGCTGAAACCATTGTTGATCCTGAAACCAACGAAGTCATTGTCAATATCAATGATGAAATCACCGAGGAACTGGCTGACAAGGTTGTTGCTGTCCGCAAAAAGGTGTCCATTCGCTCGGTGCTCACCTGCAAATCACAATATGGCGTATGTATTAAATGCTATGGCCGGAATCTGGCCACAGGCCATTCGGTCGATGTCGGCGAAGCCGTGGGAATCATTGCGGCCCAGTCCATCGGTGAACCGGGCACACAGCTTACCATGCGTACTTTCCATACCGGTGGTGTTGCCGGTGACGATATTACCCAAGGTCTGCCCCGTGTCGAGGAATTATTTGAAGCCCGCAAACCCAAACGGCAGGCAATTATTGCCGAAATTGACGGCAAGGTTGAATTTAAGGATACCAAAGGCGTACGCAAGCTGACGGTATATCCGGCTGTCGGGGAAGAGCGCGTGTATCAGATTCCCTATGGTGCCCGCATTATCGTGAAAGACGGCGACCAGATTGAAGCAGGTGACCGTATTACCGAAGGCGCGGTCAATCCTCATGATATTTTACGGGTAAGCGGACTCAAAGCCACGCAGCGTTACCTGGTTTATGAAGTGCAAAAGGTATATAAATCACAGGGCGTAGAAATTAACGACAAGCATATTGAAGTCATTGTGCGCCAAATGATGCACAAGGCGAAAGTGGAAGAATCGGGCGACACCGAATTGCTGCCCGGTGAATATATCGATATCAATACATTTGAAGAGGAAAACGCCAAGGCTATTGAGGCAGGGAACGAACCGGCAGTGGCTAGACCTATTTTGCTGGGTATCACCAAGGCTTCACTGGCTACCGATTCCTTCTTGTCGGCCGCTTCCTTCCAGGAGACTACCCGTGTCCTGACCGAGGCTGCAATCAAAGGTAAGGTTGATCCGCTATTGGGTCTGAAAGAGAATGTTATTATCGGCAAACTGGTGCCGGCCGGCACCGGTATGAGCCGTTACCGCAACATCAAGATCAAACGGCAGGAAGCTGCCGTCGCTCCGGTCCCTGTTGTGGAGTAGACTGGTCTTCCTTGGAGTTTGCAAGAAATAGTGCTGCACTTGGTTGTGACAGATGCATTCTGTCATGGCCAAGTGTTTTGCCATATTTTTTCTTGTTTTTGGTTTTCCTGGTCCGCTGAAATTCGACAGATGACAGTCTAGTGCCTCATCCGGCAGAAATCTGCAGCAGATCACCGGCCTTTTTGCCGTCAATCTTCGTTGTCGTCGGCTTACATATATCCGATATACGCGCCTCCTCCGCCTTGCTTGCCGGCAAAAATTCTCGATGTTATACTGCATCTTCCTACCGGATGAGACACTAGGAACCGTGGGCATAAAAAAAGCGGAGAAATCCAGAGAAAATAGTGGTTTTTGCCTATTTTTTTATTGACACTGTAATGTAGAAATGCTACTATATTAAAGTGCCCGTGAGATAGTGTCTTTTGTTTGTGAAAAAAAGGAGTGATCCGGGTGTCTCTGGATGTGTTGAAACAAGCAAAAAAGGTTATTGGTGTTAAGCAAGCGGTAAAGTCAGTGGAAAAGGATAAGGTCAGTCTGGTGTATATTGCCGAAGACGCGGACGAACGGGTTGTCAAACCGCTCCGAGAAGTCTGTCAGCAAAAGAATGTGCCTGTCGAAACCGTTCCGACCATGACCGAGCTCGGTAAAGCCTGTGTGATTGAGGTGGGAGCCGCCGCGGTAGCTGTTTTGCGGTAGGGACAAAATGTTGTTAAACATTTTGCCCTGTGTGTACAACACTGGGTGAAATTTTTTATAATAAAATCCAAATTTGAGGAAGGGGGTGCACTAATGCCTACAATTAGTCAATTAGTACGTAAAAGTAGACAGGAATTGGAAAAGAAATCTACGGCGCCTGCTTTGAAGGAATGTCCCCAAAAGCGTGGTGTTTGCACAAGGGTATACACGACTACTCCGAAAAAACCTAACTCCGCTTTGAGAAAAGTTGCGAGGGTTCGTCTGACCAATGGAATTGAAGTAACTGCTTACATTCCTGGTATTGGACACAATCTGCAGGAACACTCCGTGGTTCTGATCAGAGGCGGCAGGGTAAAAGACTTGCCGGGGGTTCGTTATCACATTGTCCGCGGCGCATTGGATACTGCTGGTGTGCAGAAACGCAACCAAAGCAGATCGAAATACGGCGCAAAACGTGCTAAGAAATAAGACGTAAACAGTCAGATTGATTTAAAATACACATTGGTGATTTAAATCAACTTTTCGCAGAAGGAGGGAAAACGTGAATGCCTAGAAAAGGTCCTGTACCTAAGCGTGATGTGCTGCCGGATCCGGTGTATAATTCCAAAATTGTTACTAAGTTCGTCAACAAGATCATGATGATGGGTAAAAAAGGTGTTGCAGAAAACATCGTTTATGATGCTTTTGAAATAATTCGGTCTAAAACCGGCAAGGATCCGTTAGAAGTTTTTGACACAGCGTTGAAAAATGCTATGCCGGTACTTGAAGTTCGCGCCCGCCGTGTTGGTGGAGCTAACTATCAGGTGCCTGTAGAAGTTCGTCCTGATCGCAGATTGTCGCTGGGAATCCGTTGGTTAGTGAATTACTCCCGGGCCCGCGGTGAAAAAACAATGCGTGAAAGATTGGCGGCTGAATTGATGGATGCTGCTAATAACACGGGCGCAACGATTAAGAAAAAAGAAGATACTCATAAAATGGCGGAAGCCAATAAAGCATTTGCTCATTACCGCTGGTAACCCGGCGGCCTAATGAGGCGACAAACAGTAAGGAGTGGTAATAGTGGCCAGAAAGATTCCTCTTGAGAAAACTCGGAACATTGGCATCATGGCACATATAGACGCCGGCAAAACCACTACGACTGAGCGAATTCTGTTTTATACGGGTAGAGTACACAAAATTGGTGAAGTGCATGATGGTGCTGCGACAATGGACTGGATGGTTCAAGAGCAAGAAAGAGGGATTACGATCACCTCGGCGGCCACTACTTGTCAATGGCTAAATCATCGCATAAACATTATTGACACACCGGGGCACGTGGACTTTACAGTAGAGGTAGAACGCTCACTCAGAGTGCTCGATGGTTCGGTAGCTGTGTTTTGTGCGAAAGGCGGCGTAGAACCGCAGTCTGAAACAGTATGGCGCCAGGCTGACAAATACGGCGTTCCTCGTATGGCTTATGTCAACAAAATGGATACGATCGGTGCGGACTTCTACCGGGTGGTAGATATGATGAAGACGCGCTTGGGTGCAAACCCTGTGCCGATTCAGTTGCCGATCGGCGCTGAAGATACCTTCAAAGGTGTAGTCGACTTGGTAGAAATGAAAGCCATCGTATACACCGATGATTTGGGAAAAGTAAGTGAAGCAACGGAAATTCCTGAAGATATGCACGACGTTGTGGAAGAATACCGTCAAAAGTTGCTGGATGCGGTTGCTGAAAGCGACGACGCATTAATGGAAAAATACCTGGAAGGCGAAGAGCTTACCCTGGAAGAAATTCAGCAGGGTATCCGCAAAGCGACGATTGCTTGTAAGATGACACCGATGCTGTGCGGTTCCTCGTATAAAAACAAAGGGGTTCAGCCTTTGTTGGATGCTGTAGTGGCTTACATGCCGGCCCCGACCGACATTGCCGCCATTCGCGGTGTAAACCCCGATACCGGCGAGGATGACGAACGGGCTGCTGATGACAGCCTGCCTTTCTCGGCGTTGGCCTTCAAAATTATGGCTGACCCTTATGTGGGTAAGCTGGCCTTCTTTAGAGTGTACTCCGGTAACCTGGGATCGGGTTCCTACGTATTCAACTCGACAAAAGGCAAGAAGGAACGTATCGGACGTATCCTGCAGATGCATGCTAACCATCGTGAAGAGATCGACACGGTATACACCGGGGACATCGCTGCTGCGGTTGGTTTGAAAGATACCACGACAGGCGATACGCTCTGCGATGAGAAAAAGCCGATTATTCTTGAATCCATGGTTTTCCCTGATCCGGTTATTCATATTGCCGTAGAACCGAAAACCAAGGCCGACCAGGATAAGATGGGCGCGGCGCTGGCCCGCCTGGCAGAAGAAGATCCTACCTTCCGGATGCGTACCGATCATGAAACGGGACAAACCATTATTTCCGGTATGGGCGAGCTTCATCTGGAAATAATCGTTGACCGCATGCTGCGTGAGTTCAAGGTCGAATGCAACGTCGGCAAACCGCAGGTTGCTTATCGCGAAACGATTAAGAAACAGGTTAAAGCCGAAGGCAAATTTGTCCGCCAGTCCGGTGGCCGTGGTCAATATGGTCACTGCTGGTTGGAACTCTTCCCGCAGGAACCTGGTACAGGCTTCAGCTTTGAAAGCAAAGTGGTCGGCGGTGCGATTCCGAAAGAATACATCTCCCCGATCGAAGCCGGTGTCAAGGAAGCAATGGAAAGCGGCGTGTTGGCTGGCTATCAGATGGTTGATATCAAAGTTGTCGTTTATGACGGTTCCTACCATGATGTCGACTCCTCGGAAATGGCCTTTAAAATTGCCGGTTCCATGGGCTTTAAAGCCGGTGCTGCCAAAGCAAGCCCGGTTATCCTTGAACCGTATATGAAAGTGGAAGTTATCGTGCCGGAAGAATACATGGGCGACGTTATCGGCGACCTGAACTCCCGTCGCGGACGGATTGAAGGCATGGAAGCCCGTGCCGGTTCCCAATCGATCAAATCGTTTGTACCGCTGGCTGAAATGTTCGGTTATGCAACCGACCTCCGTTCTAAGACACAGGGACGCGGCAACTACTCCATGGAATTCGACCATTACGAAGAAGTTCCGAAGAACATTGCTGAAACGATTATCGCCAAGGTAAAAGGCGCTTAATAAAGAAATCAAGGAGGCAAAGAAAAGAAATGGCAAAGAAGAAGTTTGAAAGAAATAAACCGCACGTAAACATAGGAACGATCGGTCACGTTGACCATGGCAAGAC
>NZ_FODY01000047.1 GCF_900110485.1 Propionispora vibrioides
GTGGCTGCCGGTTTAAACGGAAGACTTGGTTGGAAACGGCCCGGGAGGATAGATAGTTGCTGGTTAAGAGAAAGACACTCACTTTGGTGGGTGTTTTTTGTTTGTGCTGATAAGTTGAAGTAGTTAAGCTCACATACGTCAAGGAAGGTACTGACGTACCTTTGATTTATTCCTGTGTGTGGCTAGGTAGAAGAGTTATCGTCTTTAGTAACGAAAATGAAATAAGTCAGTGGCTGCCGGTTTAAACGGAAGACTTGGTTGGAAACGGCCCGGGAGGATAGATAGTTGCTGGTTAAGAGAAAGACACTCACCTTGGTGGGTGTCTTTTGTTTGTGAGCAACAGAATTTACTGCATTGCTATGGTAGGGCAAGGTTAGGATTAAGTCTGTTACTTTTTTTAATGAGCTAAGCTATCTTCAACCATCATTTCCCCTTTTGTCAGGATACCAAAGGGGAGCAAAAAATCTAGGCCTGATACTCCAAAAGACTTGCCGGCAGAGGCAGATTCCGTTAAGAAATCCGATTGTTTGAGCGAAGCGAGTTTCGGATTTTAGGAATCTGCCTCTGCTGGCATCCTTCAGACCGTCTTTTTCCGTAAAGGCCGTGGGAAACGTCTCATTAGATAGCTTCCAGCAAATAAGTGAAATCGTTTCAAGGGAACTAATCTTGCTAGTCTTACTATATTACCTTGATATAAGAGGCTGTATAGACTGCTTGCGACAATGTAGCTAATGATCGCTGCATTAATAAAAAAAGAAGACCGAAACGAGTTCGGTCCATAAACATAATCATGTATATAATATAGAGGAAGAAATATAATGCCTGATTAGGCAGTGGAAATCAAACTAGTTAACATACTTTAACGATAAACTAATCTTATGCCTTTTCACTGGTAGCCTTAAAGTTCCAGGTCATAGCCAGGAATAGCATTGCTATGATGCAGGAGGCGATTAGAATATAGAAACCGGCATCCCAGCCAAAGCTTTTAACCGCATAACCGATGCCAGAACTGGCGCCTACTGTACCAAAAAGATAGCCGAATAGTCCGGTAAAACCTGCTGCTGTTCCGGCTGCTTTTTTCGGAACCATATCCAAGGCACTGACACCAATCAACATAACCGGCCCATAGATTAAGAAGCCAATTGAGGATAAAGCAATGATGTCAAGCATCGGGTTGCCTACAGGGTTTTTCCAATAAAGAAAAACGGAAACTAAGGTAAGCGCCATGAAGATGAAGGTAACCGGTGAGCGGCGTCCTTTAAATACTTTGTCGCTTAACCAGCCGCAAAGTAGAGTACCGGGAATACCGGCGTATTCAAAGAGGAAATACCCAATGCCGGAGCTTTTAACGGACAATTGCTTTACTTGCATCAAGTAGGTAGGCGACCAGTCTAGCACACCATACCGTACGCAGTAAACAAAGGCATTGGCAAAGGCAATCAGCCATACGTACTTGTTATTTAATACATAGTTGAAAAGAATCTCTTTTACCGTCAATTCTTTCTCCGGATTTACGTTGGTTGCGACGACAGGGTAATCATTTTTGTATTCTTCAATAGAAGGCAACCCTTCGGATTGAGGGGTATCTTTTAGTGTCAGAAATACATATAAGCTAAGCAATGCGCAGATTACACCAGGAACATAGAACATGCCCTGCCAGCCGTAAGTACCTAACGCCCAAATACAAATCGGGGCAATGAGTCCGCCGCCGATATTGTGGGCCGTGTTCCAGATGCCCATTTTAGTGCCGCGTTCGCTGACGGAAAACCAGTGCGTCATTGTACGGCCAGCAGGCGGCCAGCCCATTCCCTGGAACCAACCATTAATAAACATGAGTACCCACATGGCGGCAACGCTGCCGGCAACAGGGAAAAAGAAATTCACAATAGCAGAAAGTAAGAGACCGATACTCATAAAATAGCGGGGATTGCTGCGGTCAGACCAGGTAGCCATTACAAATTTACTAAGGCCGTAAGCCAGACCTAGGGCTGCGCGAACATTGCCGACATCGGCGGTAGAAAAGCCAAAATGCTTGATCAGATGCGGTGCGGCCAGCGGGAAATTGCTTCTGGTCAGGTAATAGGCGGCGTAACCGAAGTAAACACTGCAAAATACCTGAAGACGGGATTTAGGATATTTTTTGTCAATCTCCTCGGCAGGTAACCGGGGAATATGTGGTGCCGGTTTCATAAAATCAAACATTTGTGTTCTCCTTTTTATTTATTAATTTGCCTTTGTCTCAGGAAGGCGATCACATGGATCCCTTTCACTGAGACAAAGGCTAAGTGAGGAAAGAGGGCCGTTTATTCGGCAGAGTCGCCACCCTTTTTCGTTGTTTTTGTGCTGCCTGTCACAATATCCGTACCGGTATGATAGGGACTATTTACATTGATAGTTGGTTCGGCTACAGCCATACCACGGTCAATTAAAACCTTGCGCAGCAACCAGGGCTTATCTGAGATCATTCCATCAACGCCCATATCAAGCAGCATATTCATTTTGTCCGGGCTGTTGACCGTCCAGGGAACGACCTTAATACCTAATTCATGTGCCTCGGTTACCATTTCATTGGAAAGTTCTTCCCAATAAGGGGATACTACATCAGCTCCAATTGCCTTTGCTGCTTTGATATAATCACCTTTAAAAGTGTCAATATCAAGGCCGGCCATCCAGGGAGAAGCACCTTTTTCATAAGGCTGACGGCATTGGCTGTCCCGTCCCCAGGAAGGCTGCTCACAGGTTAAGGCAACCAAAGTAATATTGGGGTCTAGTTTTTTCATTTCTTTTAGGGTTCGCCAGTCGAAGGATTGCAGCATGACCCGGTCTTCCATATGATACTTTTTCACGATCTCATAGAACTTCTTAACAAAGACTGCCGGATTAGGGCTGTTTTTTGCTTCAGGGAAAGCCGGATCGGGATAACATTTGGTTTCAATATTAAACATGATTTTATCATTGCCATAAGCATTAGCTAATTCAAATACTTCTTCCAAAGTCGGAAGCTTGGTGCCGGGAACGGACAGTTGGGTTTTACCGTGTCCTTCGTAATAATCGCCGGCTTCCGGATTCATTGTCCCTATGTCGAATTGCTTTACCTGCGCCAGCGTCATGGTGCGGATATCATACTGGTTAGGTGCTACATATTTTCCGTCCGGGCCTTTGGCTAGATTGTGGCTCATAAACGGATTGTGACTGATGACGATTTGTCCGTCCTTGGTCAATTGCATATCCATTTCCAGTGTAGTTACTCCCAGTTCCATGGCATACGCAAAAGATATCAGCGTATTTTCCGGACGGGCGTCACGACCGCCACGATGGGCCTCAAAATCGAAAATCTGCGGAACCGCCTTGGCTTGGACCGATGACATACCGATAAAACTCATACCGGATGTTAGGACTACAGTGGCAGCACCGGCTGCGAGAACGCGTTTCCAATAACCTTTCTTGCTTTGCATAGTACACGCTCCTTTTTGTGTTTTGTACATAGAATTCATGTGCCCTAATTATCGCACTATACAGAAAATTTAGGTATCGGTAAAAGTGCTGATTTTACCGTAAGAAAAACATAAAAAAATGCGTAGGAAAAAACACTACGCATAAAAAGAAAGCTATTCAATTCAATAAGGAGAAGACTATTACGATTGTACGGGCAATAAGCCGTGCTTTAGAGCGTATTCTACCAGTTGACTCTTCTGAGTACAGTTTAATTTCTCCATCATCCTGGTTTTGTAGGTATCGACTGTTTTGACACTGATACATAGACAGTCGCCAATCTGGGTCATAGAGTAACCGCGGACAATGAGCTTAAGAACTTCCCTCTCCCGGGAGCTTAGCAACGTATAGGGATCGGTCGCGGGAGTTTCCGTTTCCCTGCCGGTCAAAAAACTGTTTAGAAGCAATTGAGAGTTTTTGGGGCTCAGATAGCGTTTGCCTTTGGCTACGACTCTAACAGCATCAAAGAGTTCTGTATCTACCGCATGTTTTTCCACATAGCCTAAGGCGCCTGACTGCATGGCCTCTTTAATGTAGTTTTCGTCTTCAAACATGCTAAGGACGAGTATCTTGGTGGAAAGCTTACGGCTCTTTATCTCCTTGATACATTCCAGACCGCCCATGTTAGGCATCGATAAATCAAGAATTAATACATCGGCGGATAAGGTTGTCAGCAGTTCCAGCGCTGTATCTCCGTCAGAAGCCTCGCCGACTACTTTAAAATCAGGCTCATTGTTTAACAGCAGTTTTAGTCCGGTTCGTAGGACGGAATGATCATCAGCCAGGATAACCTTTATTTTATACATAACATTCACTCCAAACGCATTGGTAATTGAACAGTAATTAATGTGCCTTGTCCAGTAGTTGTTTCGAACTCAAAATTGCCGCCTAGCAACTCGGCCCGCTCTTTCATTCCGTAAATTCCGAGGCGGCCGTTTTTGTGAGCTTTTTCCAAAGCTTCTGTACTTATTCCCTTTCCATTGTCTTCGATCATTAAGGTAACCTTATTTTCATAGTAGGACAAAGTTATGTAGACTTGAGTGGCTTGGGCGTGTTTAGCTATATTGGTCAGACTTTCCTGCAATATGCGGTATAAGGCCAGTGAAATCTCATTAGATAATAACGGCGGGACAGCAGGCGTTAAGAAGCTGACCTCCATAAGATGCTGGTTGCGGAAGGTCTGGATATATTTTTCCATAGCGGCAATAATTCCTAGATCATCCAGGATGGGTGGCCGCAGTTCGACAGCCATTTTACGAAGTCCTTCCAGCACATTTACAGCTACGTCACGGGCTCCTAAGAGAAGTGTTTTCTGGTGCTCATCGGTTAATTTGGATAACAGCACCTTCATGTAGGCAAGTAAGGAAGCTAATGATTGATTGGTTTCATCATGCAGTTCACGGGATATTCGTTTCCGCTCTTCCTCCTGGATGGTATAGAGCTTATTCATTAATACGGCTCGCAAAGCTTCCTTTGTACGCAGTTCCTCCAGCAAGCGATTATTTTCCTGTTTCTTTTGTTCCAGGGTGGCAGCCATTTGATTAAAAGCAGAAGCCAGATGACCAATCTCATCTTCCGTAGTTACTTCTGTCTTTATGGAAAAGTTGCCCCGTTCAATTTCTTTCGTCGCTTTGGCCAGCCGGGCAACCGGCCGGATGATAATGGACGACAAGCGGGTGGCGAAAAGCGAAGCGAGGCTGCAAAGGATTAACGTGATGATGAAAAATTCATTAATATTCTTGTTTAATAATTTCTGCGTGGTTTTTTCCAGCATACCAACCCGGACAAAGCCGATGGAGCCTGCTTCAATGGGGACAATAATTTCGCGCACCAAGCCTTCATTGCTGTTATATTTAGCGATTTGATAGCCCTCCGGGGTGGCATTATCTAAAGCAATGGGCGGTGTAAAGGCTATTTTGGCCGGTGAAGACTTGGGTGTATTGGCCAGGCCTTGTGGGAGAAGTCCGGAGAACGTATGGGCTAGGACCCGGCCATAGGAATCGGTAATTAAGATATAGCGAATGTCGTCATTGTTGTTTTTAGCCTTATTTAAACGGTCAAAGAGGGCGTAATGATCATCCAGTAAAATATCATTGTTGCTGAGACTGGCAATGTAGGTTGCTACTTCCGCTCCCCGTTTTTCCATTTGATAATTTAAAAGCCGTTCGGTGGTTCCGATCATGATGACACCGATAATGATGCTGAATAAGAGTAGAATACCGATAATGATCGCATTGATTTTATAATAGATACTGATTTTTTGCAATTTAATCATGGCCGTGCACCTGTCCGCTTGTAGAGCTTTCGCAAGGGATCATATAAATCGGGAGCGGGGGGGATAAACCGGTCAATAACCAGTTTTTGCATGGCTGCCGCCGTTTCCGGATCTTGATGCATGCTCAAAAAGATACGGCGTAATTCTTCTTTTTGTTCCGGCGGAACCCGTTGGCTGATAACAACCGGGCCGGTAGGTGCCGGCTCCATAGAGGTGATAATGCGAACATTGCCTGCCAGTTCCGGATTACGAACTTTAACATACTCATAAATTTGGCTGTCGAAGCTGGCACCATCGGCTATATGGTTGGCGACAGCCCAGAGTGATTTGTCATGACTATAGGTATAGAAATAACGCTGAAAAAAACGCTCCGGTAATGTATTGTGGTCGCGCAGGTAGTCCTCAATGACCATATGGCCTGAATAACTTAACGGATCGGTAAAAGCGAATACCTTGCCTTGCAGATCACTGATAGAATGAATGTTGCTATCTTTATGGACAATTACATCGGCCGTATAGAGAACCGAATTGTCATGTTCCGTCATAACCAAAGGTTCAATCTCGTTCATTCCTTGATAGGAACTGTAGGCGCCGGTAGAGAGAAAGGCAATATCTACATCGCCGTTAGCCAGGAGCAAATTAACCTCCGCATACGTTTTACGCTGAACCAATACAGCGGGCCGCCCTGTTTCTTTTGAAACATAGTCGGCAATTTTGCGATAATAGATAATTGTTTCATGGGGAGACATGACGCTGGCCAGAGCAATGAAAATAGGACGCTGCACAGATTCATCCTTTTGGCTGACAGCTTCGTCCGCCGGACGATTGAAGTCAATGTAAGGAAGCTGTTCAGTTGCATTGGGGCAGCCGGTTATAGTCATTCCTAATAAAACGAGAGCGGAAAAAATAATGATAACGTAACGATTTTTCATATGTTCTCCTAAAAACCACCGCTGTACGATGTACAGGCCGGAATAATCTCATCAAGATTATAACATAAGTTATTTGGGTAATTAAGAAGTTTAGACAAAGCTAACAATCTGTTTTGTAGAAATTGCTATTTGACACAATTCATTGAAAATGCTATTATATAAAAGTCGCTGAACAGGGCGGCAGGAAATGGTAAGAAAGCCAATAAAAAACAGGTTGACAGGCAAAAGCCGATGTGATAGTATATAAAAGCTGTCGCAAGGCGGCGGTCAACAGGAACTGCGGCAACGCAGTCCGGTGTTCTCTGAAAACTGAACAATGTAAGGTATAAACAATATGCCAGATGTGCGGACTCGTATCACTTAGGTGATACAGTCACAATAAATAATTCTTTAAACAATTATAGAGCCATCAAAAGGCTCCATAAATAAACTTTTATGGAGAGTTTGATCCTGGCTCAGGACGAACGCTGGCGGCGTGCCTAACA
>NZ_FODY01000048.1 GCF_900110485.1 Propionispora vibrioides
AGTCCGGTCAATTTGAGGCTCAGAACACCCGCCTCATCCGATCCGGCAATCGCTTTCTCAAATATTACTTGTGTGAAGCTGCCAAGTCCCTCGTGCGTTGCGACACGGAGCATCGGCGCTACTATGACCTTAAATACAAAGAGGTCAACAAGTACCAGCACAAACGCGCGCTCGCCCTCACTGCCAGAAAATTGGTCCGGTTGGTCTTCCGGCTGCTGAAGGACAACCGTCTGTATATCCCTTCGGTTACGGCCTAACCGTACCGTTGATCGCCGCCCCGTTTTTTTGAAATTAAAGCTGGGGCTTAGGTGGTAGTCCTCCTTTTTCGATTTTTTGGCATCCATCAGCAGTCTTTCTAGGGGTTATCCGTTTTTAATCTCTTGACATATTACCGATGGACTTTTTGTGATCGTCCTTCATGACTGCCCGCGCGGCAGGAAAAACGAATGCTTCGGTGGAAAGACTGTGCCTTCCGCCAAAGCATTCACCGTAACTTTACAGTCTGGCATACAAGTCGACAAACTCAGCGGCAAGATCCCGTACTGTCATAGCCGTCATCAAATGATCCTGGGCATGTACCATCAGCAATGACACCTCGGTTTTTTTACCTCCCGCTTCGGCCTGAATCATACCGGTTTGCACGCGATGCGCCTCACCTAAGCTTTCGTTAGCCGCCGTAAGCAGTTCCTTTGCCTGGGCAATCTCCCCCCTTTTTGCATTGTGTATCGCCTCCAGGGCCGACGACTTGGCTTCACCGCTCTTAACGATGATTGTCATGACAAGGTGTTCCATATTTTCTGTTTCTTTCATGGTTAACTTCCTTCCCGGCGCATCACTTAGATCACCTGATTCTAGTACCTTATTAGTCTTATCCTCTTATATTTGCTCCCACGGACTGAACGGTTTGCTGTTCGGCTTTCGCCTCATGCCGCTCCCCTAGGATGACGAAGGGGATGTAAAGGACCACGGCAATGGCCAGATTAATAAGCGACAGCAGCGCGCCCATAATTGAACCGGTTACCAGGAAGCCGCCAATCACCGGTGGAGTCGTCCAGGGAACCATGGCAACGGTCCTGGGAACAATGCCGCTTGAAATAGCCACATAGGTGGTAATGGTCAAAATAATCGGCGTCAGCACAAAAGGAATTAAGTAAATCGGGTTTAACACAATCGGCATGCCAAACATCATCGGTTCGTTAATATTAAAGGCTACCGGACCGGCTGACAATTGAGCGATATTGCGATTGCTCTTGCGTTTGCCGGCAATAAATATGGCGGCAACCAGACCGATGGTGCAGCCGGCGCCACCCATCCAGACAAAGGCATCAAAGAACGGCATGGTCACAATATGCGGTACAGGCAGTCCAGCCTGGAACGCCGCCACATTGTCATTGATCGCCGGCAGATAGACGGCATTCAGCAACGGACCGAGGATATTGGTGCCATGGAGGCCGAAAAACCAGAGAATATGCACCAGGAAAGCGACCAGCATGGCCGAGCCTATATGATCGGCCAGACCGGCAATCGGCGCCTGAATGGCTTTGAAGATGGCATCATGGATATTGGGTATGCCTACAGTGACCGTCAGTACCTTAATCAGGCAGAAGAGCGTCAATACAATGACCGAGGGAATCAGTGAGGCAAAAGATTTAGCCACCGCCGGCGGCACACCGTCGGGCATTTTGATAATCAGTTTGGGATTACCGGCCAGCCGGACAAAGACTTCCGTGGCGACCAGAGCAACAAACAAGGCGACAAACAGTCCCTGAGCTCCCAGAAAGCCAAAGGGCAGCGCCCAGTCCTTTTCCGATGCGGTGTACAGCATCAGCAGCGAGCCGAATGAAACCAGCCCGGCAGCCAGACCATCGGCCTGATACGATTTAGCCAGATTGTAGCTGGTGCTGAAGGTGACCAACAGAGCCATAATGGCAAACGTTCCGTTCCATAAGTTTACGCCGAAGCTTTTCCAGCCTTCACCGAAAATACTGACCATTGCCTTTTGATAAAACTCTATGGGAAAACTATTCAGCAACACTGCCATAGCACCGACCATGATTAAAGGCATAATGGCCACAAAGCCGTCTCTGATTGCTACCAAATGCCGCTGCGAGCCGATACGCCCGGCCACCGGCACAAAATATTTCTCTAAAAATGCAATAATCGGACCCATCTTTTTATTTTCCACCTTTCCTTCTGCTATTTACCGATCAGTTCCAGGGCGCGCTGCAACACTTTGTCCCCGTTCATGGTGCCGTAATCAATGCTGTTGATTACTTCCACCGGAGTGCCCTTAGCCGCCAGTAAGTCCTTGATTTTCCCCAACAAATATCTTACCTGCGGCCCTAACAATACGATGTCGGCACTGTCAATCACCTTGGACAGTTCAGCCTCGGCTACCGCGGCGATTTTGGCCTCAACGCCCCGCTCTTTGGCTGCTGCGGTCATCTTCATCACGAGCAGGCTCGTGGACATGCCCGCGGAACAAACCAGAAATATGTTATACATCCATGCCTCTCCTTTCTTTCGTTTGCTTACAGCCAGGCGACGTCTACAAAAAAGATTATTGCCAGTCACGCTTTCGCCGGCTATAGCCTGCTTGCCTACACCAACTATGTATTGCAAGCAACATGCCAAGTTTTCCGGTGGTAAAAATAAAAAGAAAGGTCCTTAAAAGCCAGTCATATCAAGCATTCTCTTCAATAATCGCAAAGCGAAATAGTGTGCAAGTTATCTGCACACTATTTAAAAGCCTACACAGTATGGTCCATTTCCAGCATAGCATTCTGTTTATCGCTGCCTAAATCATTTTCCAGGCACATCTTTACAATATAAGCAATTTCATCCTCGGTCATTTTTATCTGATACCGTTCTTCCAGTTCTTTGAAGCTTTGCTGCGCTATCTTGAACTCCTGCGTGTGCTGTCGCTTGTATTCGGCGACATTGACAAACACCGTGGCTTTGCCCTGGTGTACCAGTTTATCCACCAGGAAGCCGATATGCAACAGCATACCAATCTTCACATCCCCTGGCAGGGAAAGATTCAGACGCTTTTCCAGTTCGTCAATAATTTCCCGCACCTCATCAAACAGTTCTTCCACATCCATGCCTCGAACGTATTTTTTAAGCGACATTTTTTTCAAAGAACGCTTGATCTTGACATATTCCTGCTCCTTTTGCACCAGTTGGGCAATTCGGTCCAGCCCGTCACCGGCCAGCACATCGGATGCCGAAAAAGAAGGTATCTTTTCCAGCGGCACATTCACCGTGCCGACAATGGCAATGATACGATGATGCTTGCTCAACTCCTGAATCCGGCACAAGAAATCGTTATGGTCAAGAATATCCATGGCCTTAATCTGAATCTGTTCCTGCGATTTGAGTGACTGACCGATCAGTTCCTTCAAGTGCAGGGCGGCACCCTCCCCGGTAAAGCAGGCGGTAATGATCAGCAGCTCCTGCTCGATTTTCTTGGCAGTATGCCGCTGTATCCGGTACAGGCCAAGCTCCTGGCAGGAGCGGTACACCTCGGACAGCTCGCAGCCGGCCAGCGCCTTGCGACAGGCTTCAATGACCACTGGCGTGCTGACCATATCGATGCACTTGACCGGAATGCCCGTATCCTCTGTCAGCATATCGGCAAAATTACTGAGTGAGCCCATATCGACCAGCAGCAATACGCCTTTGCCATTATGAATCTCCAGAATTTTTTCCTTGGCTTGCTCGTACATTTTTTCCACTTTCATGTTCAATACCATATCTAGACTATGGGCATGTTTTTCGCCCAACAGGTGGTTGGCTACCTGAGCCATGCTGCTGGCCGTGGCATGGCCGTGCATGATGACCAGTACCTGAACCCACTGGTTATGCTTGTTTTCCCGTTGATACACGCTGGAGGCCAGGAACATGGTAAGATAGCCGATTTCATCCAGAGGGATTTCCACATCCAGCTTCATATCGATCATTTTGGCGATTTTTATGGCCACCAAAAATTCATCGGCCGACTGTTTGCGGATCTTATCCAGTTGAGGATGGTAAATATAGGTGCCGGCCCGAATTCGTTCAATACTTTTATTCAAATGCAGCGCCAGGCCGTAATACACTTTCTCGTCATACTCCCGGTTCAGTTGCTCCTCAGCGTAAGCCAGAACCTCCTCCACCGCATTGACGATCTTCATATCTACGACCTTGGCAATTTCCTCTTTACGGAATTTTTCCGGCAGATCGCTGATATATTTTCTAAAGTAACTTTCAATATCCACATTTAAAAGCTCATGGATTTCCGGCTCGGTAAAGCCCCGCTTTTTCAGGTATTCCAGCTTGCTCTCAATAATGTCGTAAAAGTAGGCGCCTTTTTCCGCCGCCTCTGCCTCAATGCACAGCTTCCGCTCCACCGGCTTGTCCTGATGAGAAAATACCAGGATATCCTCGGTCTGGGTGAGCAAAGTATTAATTTCGGTTCGGCGTTCCTGCAGATTTAAAATACCCCGTTTGACCCTGGCATGCAGTTCAGCCTGATCAATCAGAATATAGCTGCGGTTTTCCGACTTGTAGCGCAGAAAAGCCTTGGCACAGGCAAGCTGAATATCGCTTTTCAACTGACCGATATTGTTGGGACAGTCATAAAGCAGCAGGGAAATCAGCGCATTATATTGGACGTAAATATCCTTTTCCAGGCGTTTAGCCTCGCTGCGGATAAACTTACCAATCAGAAAATACCGTTCTTCCAAACTGCGTTCATTCAAGGACGGTAGTGTTATCGTCATCGGAATGCGCCGGGTAAAGGTCTTCAACAAATGGGACTGAGGGTCTTCGGTCGTAGCGGCAATAAGCTGCACCTCGGCATAAACCAATTGCCCCGTTTCCCCTAAGGGGCGGAAATAACCCTTGTCGATAAAGGTAAACAGCATTTCCTGTCCCTGTGGCGACAGACGGTGTACCTCATCCAGAAAAAAGATGCCCTGATCGGCCTTTTTTAACAGCCCGTCCCGGTCACTTTCGGCCCCGCTGTAAGCCCCTTTCTTCACGCCGAAAATCTGGGCCATGACCAGCTGGGGATTATCGGCATAGTCGGCGCAATTAAAGCGGATAAACGGCGCGTCCTCGGCGATCATCTTCGTTTCCCTGGCAAACTGGTACATCACCTCGGCAAACATCGACTTTCCGACCCCGGTTTCCCCCAGAATCAAGGTGTGTAGTCCGCGCGGCGGATAGAGGACGGCCGCCTTGGCCTGCTGAATCGGCACCTGCAGACTCCGGTCGGCGCCGACAATCATGTCCAGGCTGCTTGCTTTGTTTTTCAACATTTCTTTTTTTGCCGGCCGGTACAAAACCGGCCGGCCGTTAATTTTTTCCACCAGCTTATCATTACACAGTTGATTTAAGTAACGGCTGACATTGGTCCGGTCCAACCCCACCCGTTCGCTCAGTTCACTGGCGGAAATACCGTTGCCGCTAGCCTTCCATTCGAGCAGTACATTGTAAATATCATCGACTTTTCCCATCCGCATCACCTGCACCATTACCGTATTTTCCGTGCGCCAGGCAACCGTTGCTCATTGCAAACTGTGCAATCAATTACCTGATAAATTCAACTTTATTATATCGGCAAATGGAAAAAAGTGAAAGTAATAAAAATTCTTTTGTTCACGGCATGGCAAAAAGACTAATAACCGGCACTGCTCTTTTAAGCAATACGGTCTATTAGCCGACGGTTTATATATGACTAAAACCCACATTTCTCTTATGGAAGGAAACCGCATGCCGGCAGGCTCATAAGATTTTCGCTGCAAAAACAAAAAAACCTCTGACTGAATCAGAAGTTATAGGCTATTCATCATAAAATACAATTGGTGCGAAGGGAGGGACTTGAACCCTCACGGGAAGTAATTCCCGACAGATTTTAAGTCTGTTGTGTCTGCCGATTCCACCACCCTCGCAGGTGTAAAAGCGCAGCCGGTCTTGCGGGCTGCCCCAAATTCGCCGCTTGATACTAAAAAAGATTGCAGAAAAATCCGCAATCGCCAGTTCATTTCTTTACAAGGCACAGCAATTTTTTATTTCTAATTGTTTATACCGTAAACGTATATGGAGCGGGTGAAGGGAATCGAACCCTCGTAGCTAGCTTGGAAGGCTAGTGCTCTACCATTGAGCTACACCCGCATATATGGTGGCGGCGCAGGGATTTGAACCCCGGACACTGCGGGTATGAACCGCATGCTCTAGCCAACTGAGCTACGCCGCCGGATAAATGGTGGAGAGAGCTGGATTCGAACCAGCGAAGGCGAAGCCGGCAGATTTACAGTCTGCTCCCTTTAGCCACTCGGGAATCTCTCCGGAATATGGAGCTGGCGAGAGGAATTGAACCCCCAACCTGCTGATTACAAGTCAGCTGCTCTACCAATTGAGCTACGCCAGCAATGGTGCCTCAGGACAGAATCGAACTGTCGACACGAGGATTTTCAGTCCTCTGCTCTACCGACTGAGCTACCGAGGCAAAGTCTATATGCTATGACATATGGTGGGCCCACCTGGGATCGAACCAGGGACCGACCGGTTATGAGCCGGTTGCTCTACCGCTGAGCTATAGGCCCGCGATATATGAAGAAGGTACTAACAAACGTACCTTTGATTCATTCCTGTGTATAGCTGATAAAATAGCTATCTTTTTTCTAAACAGTCTACTGTCTGTTTAAACGGAAGATATAAGAAAATGGCGACCCGGAAGGGACTTGAACCCTCGATCTCCGCCGTGACAGGGCGGCATGTTAACCACTACACCACCGGGCCGTACTTGAGGCCGAATGACCGGCCAAATATGTGATTTGGTGGGCGATGACAGGATCGAACTGCCGACATCCTGCTTGTAAGGCAGGCGCTCTCCCAGCTGAGCTAATCGCCCGTATAAAATGGTGACCCGTGGGGGAATCGAACCCCCGATACCGCCGTGAAAGGGCGGTGTCTTAACCGCTTGACCAACGGGCCATGAGTGGTGATCCACCCGCGACTCGAACGCGGGACACCCTGATTAAAAGTCAGGTGCTCTACCGACTGAGCTAGTGGATCATTTGGCAGGGGTGGCTGGACTCGAACCAACGCGTGCGGGAGTCAAAGTCCCGTGCCTTACCGGCTTGGCTACACCCCTATTGGCTCCTCGAGTAGG
>NZ_FODY01000049.1 GCF_900110485.1 Propionispora vibrioides
TTGAGTATCTATGCAATATTAGTCACATAAGGGTGATATCCTCAACTTCCGGGAATCGACAGATTTTTACGGAGCGGTGCTGCGGTGAACTTGCATGGTAGTACGGGGAGATCTTAATGTTGGCGTTATGCAAGTCTATCATCCTTCAAATTCCAGTTATTTGTTGGGTTTTATACACAACTATCAATATTAAATTAACCTAAGACTATCCAAAAGGAGAGTGTCCATATGTCTTGTACCACATCCTTTACGGCGGACAAGCTGCTGCCGTTGTGGTTAAAAAAGAAAATAGCCTATGTAACCATCTTCGCATTAGTCAGTCAACCCCTAATCGTGGGGGCGGAAGCGGTAGCCGATTCTCAGGCGGCCGAACAGAACCGGCCCAAGGTGGAAACCACACAAAATGGGACCCCTATTGTACAAATTACGGCTCCTTCCGCGGCCGGTGTATCGCGCAATATCTATAGTCAATTCAATGTAGATCCGCAAGGGCTCATTCTCAACAACTCCCAAACGCTTACTCAGACCCAACTAGCCGGCTATATTACCGGCAATCCCAATCTGGCCAACGGAACGGCAAAGATTATTCTTAGCGAAGTCAGCGGCCACGATCCCAGTACGCTGCGTGGCTATACGGAAGTAGCCGGCTCCCGGGCGGAAGTGGTCATTGCCAACCCGAACGGTATTACCGGTAACGGCTTTGGCTTTATTAATGCCAACCGGGCTGTACTCACCACAGGTACGCCGGTCTTCGGCGGCAATGGCAGCCTGGAGGCCTTTAGGGTGAATCAGGGGCAGATTACCGTTGAAGGAAACGGTATGGATGCTCAGCAAACTGACCGGGCCGATCTGATCAGCCGGGCCGTACAGGTCAATGCCGGTATCTGGGGTAAAGAGGTCAATGTGGTGGCCGGTGCCAACCAGGTAGAGCATGACTCGCTGCAGGCTACGGCACTGGCCGTTGATAATAACCGGCCGCAGGTGGCTATCGATGTAAGCTCTTTAGGAGGAATGTACGCCAACAAGATCAGATTGGTAGGCACTGAACAGGGTGTGGGCGTGAACAGCCAGGGGATTATTTCGGCAGCCGGCGATGTGACAATTGATAGTGCGGGAAAAGTTTCACTAAGCCAAGCCTCGGCTGGCGGCAATATCGCCATCACATCCGGAGATCAGATAATCAATCAGAACAGTCTTTATGCTCAGGGTAATACTACCGTGAATGCTCAGGGAGAGTTTTTTAACAACGGAATTCTGGTCTCGGGACAGCAAACCAGTATAGCAGCGCAAAATGTATTTTCCACCGGAACGTTGAGTGCGGGAATCAGCGATGCTGGTAAAGTGGGAAATAGCGGAGATCTAGTGGTAACTGCTGCTGGGACAATCGTTACACGTGGGCGAAATATTGCAGCAGGGGATCTTTCTTTGCAAGGCACAGACCTGGATCTGTCCGATAGCCAAACCACGGTTGGCGGCAACACCACACTAACAGCCATTCAAGGTGATATTATCAATACCGGCGGCTCCCTACAAACAGGGAATATCTTAACCGCCAGTGCTCAAGGTAACATACATAATGACCAGGCTGACACAGGGATTCAGGCTGAAATCAGTGCCGGACAGCTAAAGCTAACGGCGGCTAACCTGACTAATCAAAACAGCCGGATTACCCAGACAGGGACTCATGATAGCATCATAACGGCAAGTGATACCCTGGACAATACCGGAGGACAAATCGGTACTAATGGTACCAATTCCATCCTTCAGGCTGCGAACATTGTCAATAGACAAGGGCAGATCCAGCATGCCGGAACAGGGACGCTTGCCCTTCAAGCAACCGGAGATGTAACCAATATCGGTGGGAAGATCTCCACTAACGGGCAAGTGGCGGTCAATGCCAATACATTGGATAACACACAGGGAACGTTAACAGCCCAAAAACAGGTAAACATAACGGTCCAAAACGATTTGATAAATCAGCAAGGCTCTCTGGTAGCTGGAGATGTCTTAAACATCACTGCGCAAGGCAATGTCATAAACCAGCAGGGAGATATGGAGGCCAATAAAGGCCTTAGCGTAACGGCTCAAGTCATAAACAACCAGAACGGAAAACTGGTCAACCTGGATGACAGTGACCTGAAAATTACGGCCGGGCAGGATATCCAAAACCAATCAGGCGTTCTTGGTGGTAACGGCAAGGTCACGTTTACAACGCAAACCCTGGAAAATCAGGGGGGAAAGATCACAGCAAAGCAGGATCTTTCTATTGCAGCCAGCCAGGGAGTGGATAGCAATGTAACCGGCAGTCAGGTCGACAATAGCGGGGCTATTGTCAGTGGCGGCGATCTGACGCTGCAAAGCTCAGGGAATATTTTGCTGTTCGGGAATACGTCCGCCCAAGGGAATTTAACGGTAACGACTGATGGCGACGTCAACAGTTATGGTACGGTTTATGGTCAGGAAGACACTACGATTAGCAGTACTCAAGGGACACTGACTAATACCGGAACTATTGTTGCCGGAAAAAATACAGTGCTTGGCGCTCAAAACTTGCGATCCTTAGGCATAATTGGCGCCGGTGTACAAACAGATGGCAGTGTAGGAACGAACGGCAATTTAAGAATGAATGCCACGCAACATCTCAGCACCAGCGGGCAAAATATGGCAGCGAGCAGCCTGACCGTGACAGCTGGGGAAATTGATCTTAGCGGCAGTACGACCTATGCGAATAACGATGTCAGTCTCACCTCAACAGCAGGTGATATCATCAATAAAGGTGGCAGCCTCCAGGCGCAAGGTAAGCTTACTCTTACGGCGAAAAATGCTATCGATAACTCGAAAGCTACCGACGGTACAGCCTCCACAATGCAGGCCGATGGAATTGTTATCAAAGCCCAAAGCATCAGTAATACCGGCAGTACCATGATTCAAACCGGTACAGGGGATACCCAGATTGTTGCTGCGGATGAAATCGATAATACGGGAGGCACCATCGCGACCAATGGGAACAACTTAAATCTGACGGCTGATATTATTAACAACAGTCAGGGAACGGTTGCCCATGCCGGAGCAGGTACGTTAAATATTAGAGCCATAAGCGGTGTCACCAATACCTATGGCGGTACCATTCAAGCCAATAACAATGCAAATCTTGCTATTGGTGACTTGGATAATACCCTGGGCCGTATTACGGCTTTGAACAAAATGAGTATCACCGGTCAGAATATAATCAATGACCAGGGGGTGATTGCGGCCGGTGGTAATCTGGACATCGGACTGCAGGATAGTCTGATCAATCGAAAAGGAACAGTGGAAGCGGAAAATGCATTGACCTTAAACGCCGGAACTGTTACCAACCAGGAAGGCAGTATGACCAGCCTGGATGACAGCGGGATGACTGTCAATGCCCAGGCCATTGATAACACCTCCGGCACCATGGGCGGTAACGGCGAAGTCAATGTAACGGCTCAAACCTTAACCAATAATACCGGGAAGATACTTTCCCAAGGCAACTTGACAGCCAATATTTCTCAAAGTATTGATAACACCGGAGGAACCATAACGGCGCAGCAGAATGTGACCCTTGGCGGTATGGGGACAGCTATTACCAATGCATCTCAGGGAAATATTGCGGCAGGCAATATTCTTTTAGCCAAGGCCAGTACCTTGAATAATCTTGATGGTACCATGACGGCCAACCAGGATGTCAATCTTACTGCCGGAGCCATAAACAATGCAGGCAACTTGACGGCCGGGCAGGATTTGAATCTTACGGTTAATGGGGACTTTACTTCAACTAGTGGCAATACTATGAAAGCCAATCGTGATATTCATTTATCGGCGAACAAGGTAAATAACGCAGGAAGCTTATCTGCCGTACGCGGTCTGACGGTCGACGCCGCAAATGTGACCAATAACGCCGGCGGCAATTTGCAGGGGGGCGAGGAGCTCGCGGTAACGGTAACCGGTAATATGGCTAATGCAGGCAATATGGAAGCAAACACCGTCGATATTAGTGCTCAGGCGGTTGACAATACCGGTTCCGTATTCGGCAACAACCTTACTGTGACAGCCGATACTATTTCCAATCATGACGCGGCCGCCGTGATAGCCACAACCCAAAACACCAACCTTTTTGCCAAAACATCCTTGGAGAATAAAGACGACGCCAATATCTATAGTATGGGTAATATCCATATTGCCGGCAGTAAAAATCAGGATGCAAACGGAGAGTATATAGATAAAACCGGGTCTGTCTTAAACCAGTCGGCTACCATCCAGGCGGACGGGAGCATCGGGATTTATGCGGACACCTTGACGAATAAAAAACGGGAATTTGAAACTGGAGAGCAGGTTGTTTCAACTAACCAATATGCCACTGGCTCTTATTGGGATATGCGAAATTCTACTTGGATTCAGGGGTCTGTTCTAGAAGTGCGCGCAATGGGTACTTTTGTGCTATCGCCCAATAGCGGAGGGTATGTTATAGATGGGGAAAAGTATTGGTATCCGATTAGTGGGCTGTCTCTTAATCGTGATAATGCCGGAATAAAATTGTCCCAAAATAATAGAGACAGTGTCTGGCTATTAGGTGAAACCATTAGTGAAACCAATATTGTGAAAGATTCACCTTCCGGCAGGATTGTAGCGGGAAAGGATATCCGGTTAAATGCAGGGCAAGTCAATAACGACCTAAGCAACATTTCGGCCGCAGGGTCGTTGACAGTGTCTGCCGATACTGTCAATAATACGACAACGGCGCGTGTGCGAAGCACTACCGAGTATCTATATAATGTACATCTTCATCGGGAGTGGGCTTTTACTGGAAATAATGGATCTCCACAACCGTGGAATTATAGTACTTATCGTCCCCAAACGGTAACAACAGACGAATCCCTGCCCGGCTATTCCTCTGTCTTTGGCGGAGGACAACAGGTCACGATAGAGGCTCAAACCATTAACAATTTGGAGGTTGCGCCAAGTACTGTAACGTCCGGGAATGTAAAGAGCATATCATCAAGTGGACAAACGCAAGGTGCGGCGGTTGCGACAGGCAGTTCCAACAATGGTGGCAATATTGCTCTGACAGGAACTGTGCAGAATCTGTTACCGCCGGCAAAGGATCTGCCAAGCGTTGCACCCCAGCAGACCATCAACGACGATCAAATTGTGTTGCCCACAAATGCCATGTACAAAATAGTGCAGGAACCCAGCGCCCATTATCTTGTGGAAACCAATCCGCGGTTTGCCAATTACAAGGACTTTATTTCCAGTGACTATATGCTGCAGCAGTTGGGCCTGGACCCGGATAAAGCCATGAAGCGCTTGGGTGACGGTTTTTACGAGCAGAAGCTGGTAAGTGAACAAATTAATGAACTGACCGGCCGGGCCATGCTAAGCAATACCTCTTCCACAGAAGAGCAATACAAGACTTTATTAAATAACGGTGCAACCTATGCCAGCCAGTTTAACCTTCAAGTGGGAGTTGCCCTGACCAATGAGCAAATGGCGAATCTCACCTCCGATATGGTGTGGTTGGTGGAAAAAGAAGTTGATGGACAAAAAGTCTTGGTACCCACTGTTTATTTGGCTCAGGTGAGAACTGATGATTTGAAAGCCGACGGAGCGTTAATTGCCGCCGATAATATTGTAATTAAGACCCCGGGCGATTTAACCAATATGGGGGTTATTAAGGCAACGCAGAAGGTGGATATAGCGGCCGATAACCTTTCTAATCTGACAGGTCTGATCACAGGGGGGCAAACGGATGTAACTGCCAAACATACCATTGCACTTACCGGTGGTACTATTTCAGCCATTGGTGATGTGAATCTAAACGCCGGGCAAAATATTACAGTGAACACGGTGGAACAACAAAGCAGAATCGCAGTAGGCTCCTATCTTAAAGAACAGACGACTCATGCCGGCAGCAGTATCCAGGCTGGAAATAATGTAAATCTTACGGCACAATCAGATATTAGCCTGCAGGGTGCCAATATAGAATCCGGGAAAGACCTGACGCTTACGACAACAAACGGGAACATTGACATTTCGGAAGTAAAAGACCGTACAACTGAGGATCACCGCGAAAGGATCAGTAACGGATGGAAAAGAGTAAGGACAGACGATGAAACAGTTATCGGGACGACTCTGAATGGTGGCAACCAAGTTACGGTTCATGCGGGAGCCTTGGAAGAGGGGGCACCTTCTACAGCGGGAAATATAAATATTGAGGGCAGTTACATTGCCAGTGATAATGGAAAAGTAAACTTACTTGCCGACAAAGATATAACAATCAAAGAAGCCACAGAAAAGCATGAAAGCCTTGTTGAGAAACATCAGGTGAAAAGTGGATTCCTTTCGAAAAAAACTACGGACACCAGAGATTATTCTCTCATCAACCAGGCTGTGGGCAGTACCATTTCCGGGGATGCAGTGGATATTCACGCTAACAATGATATAACAGTAAAAGGAAGCAGTGTTGTTGGCAGTAATGCGGTGAATCTTACTGCCGGAAAGGATATTAATCTTACCAGTGCTGCTGAGACAGGAACATTCGAACACTATAAAATGACTAAAAAATCCGGTGTTTTCGGTGGCGGTGGTTTTGGAATCACAATTGGCAAGCAAAGTGAAAAACTGGATGTCAACGAAAAAACTTTGGATCAGGTGGGCAGCACAATTGGTTCGGTGAATGAAAGTGTATCAATCAATGCCGGCAAACAAGTCACGAGCGACGGCACTACGCTGGTTGCCCAAAAGGATATTACGATAACCGGCAACAACGTGAGCATCAATAACTCCGTTGATACTTATGACAGTAATACTAAATACGAATTCAAACAATCCGGCATCAGTGTTTCCTTAGGCGGCGGTGTTGTCAACACCCTGAATGATACGGCAAGCCACGTAGAGCGCTCCAGTCAGGTCAGTGATGACCGACTAAAAACCTTATACGACTATAAAGCTGCCAAGGACATAAAAAAGCTGAGCGACCAAC
>NZ_FODY01000050.1 GCF_900110485.1 Propionispora vibrioides
ACCCCAACGCTGCTGGCGCTGTAATCGGCATGATTCTCAATGTCCGAGTAAGTCAGCGTATCGGTAGACAGCCTATTCTTATCAGGTGTAGCCTCGCTGCTAATGACCGCACCCTTCAGGTCGGTGTTTTTGCCTACCGTTATATCGAAACCGTCTTCGCCAGCATAAATACCTGCCTGTTCAGTAACACTGGCGTATTCGGAGTTGATTTTCCCCTTGCTAGCTGAGCCGGTTACGCCGCCTGACGGACCGGTGCTGAAACCGATACCGCTGCTACTGCTCTTCTCCGCGTAGTTGTCGATGTCCTGTTGGCTGGCTATATTCAAGTCTCGGCCAACGTTGGCGATTACTTCTTTTCCTTTTACCTGAGAGCCGATGATATTGGTATCCCGTCCAGAATGGAGGTCTACTGTGTCGGTTGCATTAATTTCCGTACCGCTGTGGGTAACTACCGTACCGTTGCCATTACTGTTTCCATTGCTGGCATTGCCAAACAATCCGGCATTCAGGCTGACTCCCAACGCCCAGGAGGAGCTGTCCGATTTGCTGTCGGTTTTTTCCTTATTCTGCGCGTCTTTGATGTTAATGTCCTGGTCTGCTTCGATGGTTATGTCCTTCGCGTTGATAGAGGCTCCCTGCAGCGTGACATCCCCGGTACGGGCCGTCATAGTAAGAGTATCTCCTGCCGTGATGCCCGCTCTGCTGGCTGTCTCGCTGTCGGTATCCTGCTCCGAGGTCGATTTGCTGCTGCCGATACTGATGCTAACGGTCACGTCTTTTTTCAGGTTACTTTTATTTAGGCCGCCTTGTAGCTCTTTCCCCAGCTTTTGGACATCTTTGACGGCCTTATAGTCATAGAGAGCTTTTAGACGGTCGTCACTGACTTCGCCAGAGCGTTCTATATGATTGGTTGCGTCCGAAATAGTATTGAGTACGCCGCCACCGAGGGAAACGCTGAGCCCCGATTGTTTGAATTCGTACGTTTGGCGTTCCTTATAAGTATCGGTTCCTGCCTGGACGGTAATTTCGTTGCCCGTCATGGTGACATCCTGACCGCCCACTATATTTGATGCTGTAATGTCTATATTTTTACCTGCTTCCAGCGTGACATTGCCTGCAGTCGAGCCAAGCATACTGCCCACCTGGGTCACGCTGTCGGTATCGGTCGTTCTTTTTTGTTTTTGGCTGCCGATGGTAAAGCCAATTCCGCCGCCTGAGAAGACTCCGGATTTTTTCTCCTGACGCATATGTTCTTCCTGATCGGTTTCCTGAGCGGCTGCTATGGAAATATTGCCTCCGGCTGCTACCTGCAGGTCATTGGTGGCAACTAGGTTGCTGCCTGTTACGTTCATATCCCTGCCGGCTATGACTGTCGTCTTGTCACCGGAAAAGGTTGTCGATTGCACGGTTGTTTCCGATACAATGTCATGCGTCGTTACTGTCTTACTGGAAAACATGCCACTATGGCTTTTGTGTTGGTGCCCTTCCTCCAGACTGAGGTTGTTTTCACCTACCGTTAGGTTAATATCATGGCCGGCTGTTACGTTAAGTGCACCTTGGCTGCTATTGACAGTGGCAGCCCGGGCATTCAAATCCTGTCCGGCTTGCAGCGTGATATCTCCCTGCGTCTGCATAGTCGTACCTGTCTCCGTACGGCTGCTGTCGTTGCGATAGTTTTTGCCGTCCCAGGCAATGTGACTGTTTTCGGTTTCCGTCACTGTTCCGAGATTAATATTGTTGCCGGCGGCAAGAACAGTTTGCCCATCTTTTCCCATATTGCTGATTTGGGCACCACTTAGATTGCTGTCACGCCCCGCACTGGCACTGAGAATTCCATTGTCACCCGAAACATAGAGACTGGCGATGCGGTTTATGTTGGTACGACTGCCTTGTGTGCTATCCTGGGTACTTGTCGTGGACACAACATTCAAATCACGTCCGGCTGCCAACACCAGTTTACTGGTAGCGTCTACACTGCCACCCAGATTGTCAATATCGGTACGGGCGCTGAGTCCTACCTGGTCCCCGCTGATGGTCCCGCCTAAATTTCGTATGTTTTCGGCGGTCAGGGCTACCACGCTGCAGCTCTGCATCGTTCCACTATTGGTAATATCACCACTAGCATTTATTTGTATCGTATTGCCGGAAATCAGCGCCCCGGAGGGAGCCAGATCCCCTTCTTTCAGATTGCGAACATAAAGCTGCGGCACCAATGCGTGAGTTGTTTCCCCACTGGGCAGCGTAATCTCTTTATCCACGAGCCACACCATGTCGGTTGTCAGTTGAGCCATCTGCTCGGCCGTAAGCGCTACACCCACGGTCAGGTGTTGCTCCTGAGCAAATACGCTAGCATTATCCATTAGCGCTTTATATTGCTCCTCATCACTGCTATAGCCGCTAAGAAAGCGATTACCGGTAAGCTGCGTCACCTGTTCACGAACAAGCTGCTGCTCATAAAACCCGTCACCCAGCCTCTTTTGTACTTGATCCGGATCTAGGGAAAGCGCCTGGATCATATAGTCGGAGGAAATCCAGGTCCGGTAATCGGCAAATCGGGGATCGATTTCCACAATATACCGGGATGACGGATTCGGATTTATGCTAAGCATACTGCTGTTGGATACTTTGGTATTCACACTGCCACTTTGCACGTTAGAGCCATCCGGTGTGGTCACCTGAATGATTCGATTGGTATCGGCCTCCCCGGAAGTTCCTGAGCCGGCCGGATTTTGCTGCACCGCATCAGTCTGTAATGCAGTAACCTGTGTTTGTTCACCGGACGGAGCCGTATTCTCCAAATACACACTAGGCTTTAACGTAATATCCTGGCTTTTAGCCGCTGGATTGTAGCCGGTCGTACTTCTGCCGGTGCTGTCTCGACCGCTATGATGATCGCGCCAATAGGTCGTAACACTGCCGGTATCAACGGTCGTAATCACCCCAGGGACCTCAACATTGTTAAGATTGTCAACCTTCCCGCCAAATGCCCCGCCGGCTATCATCTGGCTCTTATCATTGTTCAGCGTATGAGCCTGTACCAGCATGTCCCCACCGGAAAGGATTTTTCCCGGATCGGTGGTAACCACCTGGGTTTGACTGACAATCCGCCGGTAGTTGTAGGAGTTCCAAGTTTCGTAATTCCCCTCTGGAGTGTGCAAATGATCGGATTCATCGTTATAAATGTACACATTAGGCGTACCCGGCGTATAGCGATTGGGCGAACCATTCCCCTGGTATTCCACAATATCTTCCACACTGACCTGCTGAAGGGCCGTACTGAAGTGTTCATTGGTGTTATTAATCTGTCCGGCCGACAAGCTCATTGCGCCAAGGGCCTCAATAGTCGCACTGTTATTATTTAGGGTGTCGGCCTGACCGACAGCCTGGTGCTGTTCATCCAGTCCACCGCCAATGTACAAATTTCCCATACTAAATATTTCGGCATGCTCCCGGTTGGTGATGGTCTGACTGCCAATATCCAGCCGGCTGCGAGCAGCAATGGTAGCGGCATCACCATTTTCAACCGTATTATTGAGTACCCCGGAATGAATGGCCAGATGATCTCCGTAGATACGTCCTGTGCCGATGTTTTGAACCGTTCCGGCATCAAGCAGCGTTTCACCGCCATCAATTAAGCCCCTGTTGTTAATGGTATGAACGGCCGAAAGCTTTGTACTTTGACCACTCAATTCTGCCCCGGCAGTATTATTCACCGTATCGGCCTGCACGGTCAAGGCTTTACCGGATGAAATCTTCGCCCGGTTCTCCACTTGTCCTGCCGTATTTACATTCACATTGCCATTAGCCTGAATATTCCCTGTATTTAGAAAGTCCTGTGTAAGGGCCAGGCTGAGATCGCCGGTGCTGAGCAGACTGCCATCGCCGGAAAGTCCTGCACTGTCAATGCTGAGCTGTTGTCCGGCAATAGCCGTACCACCTGTATTGGTGATCACCAACGTTTTATTACTATTACTGTCTTGCAGGGCCAGTGCTTTCTTAGAAGAAAGTACACCCTGGGTATTATTGACGTAATTATGAGCTGTGATAGTTACGGTGTCATCAGCCCGGACAGCGCCCTGTGTATTATCAATCCCCGCAGCACTTAGACTGACCGACTGCCCTTCCATGCCTTGGCCGGTTCCCTGGGTGCCGGTATTGCCAATGCTGGCGGCATCAACGGCAAGGTTCTGGTCAGAGTGCATCAAGCCGCCGGTGTTAGTTAGGGAATCGGTCAGTTCCAATGTCAGGTCCCCCTGTGACTGAATCTGTCCCCCGGCGTTGTTCACTTTGCCACCGGTAATTTTCCCTTCACCGCCTGTGGCAGCAATGATCCCGCGGCTATTTTCCAAGTTTTGCCGATTGGTGTTGATGTCTACCTGATTACCAACCACCACTCCGTCAGTGTTGGTTACACCTTGGGCCAACAGGGTAAGTTCCTGGGCAGCCTCAATACGGCCCTGGGTATTGTCCAGTGTTCCGGCCAGGGACTGGATAACAGTATGTCCTTGCAGGGAGCCGATTTCACCCCGGGTATTATCGATAGTAGCTCCTGTAACTTGAACATGCTGCTTCGCTGCCAAGGTACCCTGCACATTGCCGATGGCTTGTGTGCCATCAATCTGCAGTTCTTTGCCAGCCGTAATTTGTCCTTGAGTATTATCGAGATTTGCCGTAGTAATGGTCGTATCGCCATTGGCATTAATCAATCCGGATTGACTGTTGTCAATATTGCCGCTGACGGCAATGCTTACATTGGCAGGGGTTTCATTTGATGCGCAGATACTACCGCCTCTATTGATCAAATCCTTACCGGTTATAGACACTGGTCCATTGCTGGCAAGCGTACCATTGGTATTGTCCAGGGAGCCGGTCACATTCAACTTTGCGGCACCGGAACCAAACTGCAGCAGGCTGCCACCACGGTTACTGATATCATGAGCTTTGAGCGTTATATTGCCGGCTGTCATAGTACCATTAACGTCATTTTTTATCGTTCCTGTCGCTTGTACATTCAGATTCCCGCCAGTTTGCAAGGTGGAACCTGTATGGTCAATATCACCGCCTGTAGCCTGTAAAGTAATATCACCGCTAGCATAAGTTTGAGCCCCGGCTAAGTTAAGCGCTGCTCCCGTCATGGTGATATCACTTGCGGCGATATTTTGTCCACTGCTCGCCACAGCTTCCGTAGTCTTAACAGTTAGAGCACCTGTGGTTTTCAACGTGCCATCGCTTTGCACTCCCGCTCCGAGAACCCCCTGTGAGGTTATACTTCGAGCTGTTATCGTTGCGTTTTGTCCGGCTACCAATGTCCCTGTATTATTCAGTGTACCTGTTGTATTAAAGCTGGTATTGCCGGCTCCGTACAGGGTACCCTGATTACTGATGTCATCACTGGCAGCAATCGACAGATTACCGCCGGCTACCATTTGGTTGGCCAGTTGTACCTTGCCTTCACTGGTCATGGTAATATCACCGCTGGCGCTGAGCACCCCCTGGCTATTCACGCCCACACCCTGCTCGGTACCTACCAACCTGATCTTGTTGGCGTACATTCCTCCTAAAGAGCTTACATCGATAGCTATCTGCGGCCGGTTGTTACCGGCCGGCAGAACCGTAGCCTGCAACGAATCATGCTCTACCTGATTGGCACCGGCCACCACATTGACCTCTTTACCCCAGATACCGGCATTGACCTGTACGGCCCGGCTGATGAGATCTGCCCTGTCGGTCTGTTGGGTATCCATGCCGTTTCCTTCAACGGTAATCTGTCCCTGATTCACCCTAAAGGCTTCCAGGCTGCCATTGCCGCCAAAGAACGGTGTACCTGTGGTGAGTACAGCCCGGCTGGCATTAATAAAGCCAAAGCCGTTGCCGGTAATACCGTTCGGGTTGGCAATGACCACTTCCGCCCGGGAGCCGGCTACTTCCGTATAGCCGCGCAGTATACTGGGATCGTGGCCGCTGACTTCGTTAAGAATAATCTTTGCCGTCCCGTTGGCCAGATTGGGATTGCCGGTAATATAGCCGGCCAGTTGGGTCTGAGTAAGCGTTTGGGAGTTGTTGAGAATGAGCCCTTGCGGGTCTACATTGAATTGACTATAGATATTGCGCGATACACCGGCCGCGGAAGGAGCCGTAATCTGTACAATCGGGGTCCCATTTTGTGTGGTTTCTACCTTAGGCCGGTTTGGTTCGGCCGCCTGGGAATCGGCTACCGCTTCCGCCCCCACGATTAAGGGTTGGCTGACTAATGCGAAGATGGTTACATAGGCTATTTTCTTTTTT
>NZ_FODY01000051.1 GCF_900110485.1 Propionispora vibrioides
CATCTATGAGGCAGGTTGTTTACGCGTTACTCACCCGTTCGCCACTAAGATCTCCATTGCTGAAAACCTCCGTTCGACTTGCATGTGTTAGGCACGCCGCCAGCGTTCGTCCTGAGCCAGGATCAAACTCTCCATAAAAGTTTATTTATGGAGCCTTTTGATGGCTCTATAATTGTTTAAAGAATTATTTATTGTGACCGTATCACCTAAGCGATACGAGTCCGCACATCTGGCATATTGTTTATACCTTACATTGTTCAGTTTTCAGAGAACACCGGACTGCGTTGCCGCAGTTCCTGTTGACCGCCGCCTTGCGACAGCTTTTATATATTATCACATCGGCTTTTGCCTGTCAACCTGTTTTTTATTGGCTTTCTTACCATTTCCTGCCGCCGTATTCAGCGACTTTTATATAATAGCATGCCCTGTTATTTATGTCAACACTCTTTTCAATTTTTCTATATCGAATATTATTAGTGTTCTTATCTACTTTGAAAGCGTAAAAGAAGAGGCTTACATATCGATCATATGTAAGCCGGGGACAACAATGCCTTGTATAAAAAGGCCTGTGACGTAATTATGATTTCAGAGTGGACATACTCTCTTCCGGCTCCGTTTTTGTTTTTATAGTGAAGAAAAACTCAGCACCATTGCCCGGTTCACTTTCCACCCAGATTTGTCCTCCGTGAAATTCAATGATCCGCTTAACCAAGGCCAGACCAATTCCTGAACCTTCTTCATGGTTATCCAGCTTGTCAAATAACCCAAAAATCTTATCAAAATATTGCGGTGCGATCCCTGGCCCGTTATCATTTACAAAATATATGATCTCATCATCAATTGTAATATATCCTATTACGATTTTCCCATTGGGCTTATCCATAAATTTGATTGCATTTTCAATTAGATTTTGCATAACTTCCCTGATTCGATTTTTATCTCCCCAGAACTCCGGAATCTCTTCCTGAATCCGGACATCAATGTTTTTGGCCTGAATACTCTCATGCAATAGCTCAACAACTTCTTTTGAAAGTTTGGTTAAAGAGACATTCTCTGAGGGATTTGCCATTCTGCCGATTCGGGATAGTTCCAACAGTCCGTCCAAAAGCTCAGCCATTTTGTTTGTAGCATTTTTTATACGACTTAAGTCAGATTGAACTCTTTCGTATTTTCCTTGTGCAATATCTTTACCAATGATTCCGGCAAACCCTTTAATTGTGATCAGCGGGCTTCGCAAATCGTGAGAAACCGTATAGGTAAATCTCTCCAGCTCGGCATTTTTGTTGACCAAATCTTTCGTGTAATTATCAATATCAGCCTGCGCTGTTCTTAGAGAGATAACCATATTATAAAAACTATTATAGACTTGCTTGATTTCATCATTATAGTCATGTTCAATTGGACCTAGAGACAAATTGCCACTGGCAACCTGATTAACGGAAGCCGACAATTTGACTAAAGGATTTAACATGCGCCGGTTAATAACATAGGTCAATATAGCTATGTATATGATCATAATGCTGCAAAAAAACAAGATAGCATTCCTTAAATTTTGTTGTAATATGCTGCCTATCTCATCTCCCATATAAACCAAGGCCAGTTTTAATCCCGTTTCTCCAATGGGCGCATATGCGACAAACTGGTTAGCTTGTTTTAATTCCATAAAACCTGTATCATTGTCCGCCAGGATAGTTTCTCCCAATAACTTGGCTTCCGGATCAGATTCTGAGGAAACCTGGCCTACCAGGCCTTTAAGTTTTTGCGTACCTAAGTAAGTTCCATCAGATGTCACGATATAGGCATAACCATTTTTGCCTACTTTTAATTGGTTTACATACTCTTGCAGTTTATCAAGGGTAAAATCGGCAGTAGCTACGCCAATTCGCTTATTATCCTTAATGATCGGTGATACAATACTAATCCAGTTCTTCCCGTAAACATCCCGGTAGGGTGGGGAAACAGCAAAGGGACTGTTCGTATTCATCCCCATATTATACCAGGGTGCTCTAAAATAATGCCCATCATTATAGGACCAGTCTACAACCGCTTGATTATTCCTGTCTCTATAGACATACAGCAAATAAAAATTAGATGCGGGATTAATGACTCCAGGCTCAAATGCTAAAGAATGCCCGGAAAACGCATCATTTTTCAAGGATAATTTTTCCATAAATTTCATAGTCAGAGCTTCATCATATTGCGGCACAGTTTCAATCAACTCAGCAAGACTGAGCGCATCATTTGCATGCATCCGGATAGGAACATATAGTTGATTAGCCTCTTTTTCCGCCTGACTGATTAATCCGGTTCTAATTTGAGCCAGCGTAGTATCGTGAAACTGGGACAACATAAAATATGCCTGCACACCAAAAACAATAAAAGTAATCGAAGCAATCAAGACAAGCAGCACTGTTTTTATGCTAACCATTTTTTCAGCCCCCTTCTTGATTGCCTCACGACTCAATAAAATCATCTTTAATAGGGCACCTTATTCCAGCCAATCCAATAAAAATTAAGTTCTTTCATTAAGCTAATAAAACGCTCATAATCTAACGGTTTGATCACATAACTATTTACATAACTGTCATAGGCAGCAATCATATCCTTTTCACTTTCCGATGAGGATAATACAACTACCGGAATATGTTTCAACCGTTCGTGTTGTTTGATCCTGAGCAGTACCTGCAACCCGTCAATTTTAGGCAGCCTTAAATCAAGCAAAAGAAGATTGGGAAGAGGATGTTCTGAGCGATTAGCAAACTGCTCTACACCATATAGGTAATTAAGCGCAGCCTCTCCATCAGTTACATGCAAGACCCGGTTGCTAATTCTGTTTTCCTCAAAACAACGCAAAATTAACTCGGCATGATCCATATTGTCTTCTACCAGCAGAATTACCAAAGGCTCTCCATTCATGTAATCCTCTCCCTTTTATCATCTAATACTCCTTCAATCCCGGCACAGCAAGATATATTTATACGTCTTCAAAAAGCTTTTAACATCTTCTTCCGGCAAAGGTTTACTGGCAAAATATCCTTGGAAAGTATCACAACAGTATTCAGTTAACAACCTGGCCTGATCTTGGGTCTCCACTCCTTCCGCCACTACAGATAAGCCAAACATATGAGCCAGCTTGATAATGGCTTCCGTGATATTATTGTGGCGATTGGTTTCGCTAATATCATCAATAAAAGACTTGTCAATCTTTACCGCATGAATAGGTAAATTCTTAAGATAGCTTAAAGAAGAATAGCCTGTCCCAAAATCATCCAATTCAATATACATTCCGAATTCTTTTAAGCTATCCAATTTGCCCACCGAAGCCGTAAAAGATTCCATAAGCAGACTTTCCGTAATCTCCAGACCAATCATCTGCGGAGGAATATTCGCCTGTTCAATAATGCTCTTTACTTTATCAACAAAATCCGTTTGCATTAATTGAACACTGGACAAATTAACCGATATGCGCAGCTCAGGATACTGCTTATATAACCGGGCAGCAAAATCGCAAGCCTCCTGCAACACCCAGTACCCAATGGACACAATCAATCCCATTTCTTCGGCCAATCGAATAAAGCGTAACGGAGAAACCATACCTAATTGTGGATTGTTCCAACGAATCAAAGCTTCCAAACCGCTGATACGCCCCGTCACCATGTCAATCTTCGGCTGATAATGGAGCAAAAACTCTTTATTTACCATCGCCGATCTTAAGTATGTCCCCAATACCGTTTTCTCCGCAATTTCATTGCTAATAGCATGATCAAACATCTTATACGTGTTTCGTCCACTGGTTTTTGCTTTATGCATAGCGGCATGGGCATGCTTCAGTAATTCATCGGCTGTAGTCCCATCGGTAGGATATGAAGCAACGCCCACGCTAACGGTGAGATAAAAAGAATTTTCCCCTAAATGTAGTGGGGTTTTAAAAACATCCATAATTCTTTGAGCCAGCGCCGCCGGCGACACACCCATTTCAGGCCGGTCGAGCAACATAATAAATTCATCTGCGCCATACCGGCAGAGGAAACTGCCCGCAAGGGTTACGTTCTTTAGCATCCGCGCCACTTCGGCCAGGCAACGATCTCCGTAAGAATGTCCAAACGTATCGTTGATAAAATTAAAATAGTCAACATCAATAAAGAAAACTAACCCTTTTGCGTCACTATCACAGAGAACGTCTTCCAGACGCTCATTAAATGTCACTCGATTGGGCAATCCGGTTATAGGGTCAAAATAGGCAAGTTCTTCTATGCGCAATAAATTTTGTTTGTTTTCTGTTATATCTGTCAGTGAGCCGGCAAAACGCAGAAGAACACCATCGGCGTCATACAAGGCTTTCCCTCGCGCAAAAATCCATTTATATTCACAATTCTTCACGGCAATCCTGTATTCGCAAGTAAAAAAGTCACTCGTACCAGACAAATGGCTTTTCCATTTGTGAATAACTTTTTTTCTATCATCAGGATGTATATATCGTAAAATTTCCCGGTATGTGCACCAGGAAACGCCTTCCTTTATTTGAAAAATATCAATCCATCGACCGGAAAAATAAATATTTCTGCTTGTCGGATCATAATCCCAGATAACATCATTAGCACCTTCGGAAGCCAACCGGTAGCGTTCCTCACTCTCCCGCAACGCCCTTTCCGCCTTTTGTCTGGCCAAGATATTATCCCATTCCCGCAATGCTCTTCTTGCATTATTAGGAAGATTCTCGAAAGCCTCCGGTGATTTTACTAAATAATCGGCAACGCCCGCCTTCATCGAACGAACAGCCAGTTCCTCATTGCCATAGCTCGTCATGAGTATGACGGGAAAGTGGGCCTGCGCGGAAGTAATCAAATCTATCCCCGACCCATCTGTTAAACGCCAGTCAGCAATAACCAAATCAGGCTGCTTTTGCGCAATTTGCCTTTTAGCTTTATCTAAGGTATCAACCCAAAATAAAATCATATCAGCAATTCCCTCAAAAGCCCTGCTGATTAATTCTTTATGCAAAACATCATCTTCAACCAGCAAAATTTGCTTAGGTGGTTGCATAGTTTCCATCATCTCTGGCTTCTCCTCTAATTTTAGAGCTTTGCATTAACGTCAATCATTAATTGTCTTTCTCCAAACAAGAAAAAAATTCCTTTAAAACTAGCCTAAAGAGAAAATTTATCTACAAAAATATATATAAAAATACACAAATCAGTACTATATACACTCCTAGCGTGATATGATGAGTTCTTCTATCTTTTTGTCTTCTTATTAATGACCTTACTCATCTATTTGCGCAATTATTTCTGCCTACTGAGCTAAACTATCTCCAATTACTTAATCCCCCTTTTTGTCATGATACAAAAAGGGGCAAAAAATCTAGGCCTACACTCCAAAAGATTTGCAAGAAGCGGCACCTTCCTAAAATCCGAAACTCGCTTCGCTCAAACAAATACCCAAAGGGCACAGGTGGATTTCTTAACGGAAGCTGCTGCTTCTTGCATCCTGCGGACCATCTTTTTCCGTAAAGGCCGCCGGAAACGGCGCAAGTTGATGAACTTCTAGCTATAAGTAAAGCCATTCTACAATAAAGCGCTAAAGAGCAGTAAATAAGCTACTGCCACCCGAAGAGGGTTGTATCTTAACATAAGCGTAAGTCAGCGACAGCGTTGAAGCGTTGTTATGATACAACCCTCTCCGGCCTTTCTTGATGTAAGTATCCCCACATCGATTCCTACACTCATCTTTACACAACAAAAAAGCACTCACAAACGTGAGTGCTTTCTCTTCTAACCAGCAACTATCTATCCTCCCGGGCCGTTTCCAACCAAGTACTTTCGACGTATGTGGGCTTAACTACTGTGTTCGGTATGGGAACAGGTGGGACCCCACAGCTATCGTCACTGGATATCCGATTGTTGATCATGCCCCATCTGCTTCGTTGTCGCTCCGGGCGATCCTT
>NZ_FODY01000052.1 GCF_900110485.1 Propionispora vibrioides
ATGTCCTTGGCAGCTTTATAGTCGTATAAGGCTTTTAGTCGGTCATCACTGACCTGACTGGAGCGCTCTACGTGGCTTGCCGTATCGGTAAGGGTGTTGACAACACCGCCGCCTAAGGAAACACTGATGCCGGATTGTTTGAATTCGTATTGGGTCTGGCTGTCATAAGTATCAACGGAGTTATTGATGCTCACGTTGTTGCCGGTTATCGTAATATCCTTTTGGGCAACCAGCGTAGTGCCGTCGCTCGTGACTTGTTTGCCGGCATTGATTGATACACTTTCATTCACCGAACCAATTGTGCTGCCCACCTGATCCAAGGTTTTTTCGTTGACATCCAGTTTTTCACTTTGCTTGCCAATTGTGACTCCTAAACCACCACCACTGAAAAGACCGGATTTTTTAGTCACTTTATAGTGCTCGGATGCTCCGGTCTCAGCAGCACTGGTAAGATTAATATCATTTTCGGCAATAAGATCCACCGCATTACTGCCAACAACATTACTACCTTGTACAGTGATATCATTGTTAGCGTGAATATCCACTGTATCCCCGGAAATGGTACTGCCCACAGCCTGGTTGATGAGAGAATAGTCTCTCGTATCCGTGGTTTTTTTCGAAAGAAATCCACTTTTCACCTGATGTTTTTCAACAAGGCTTTCGTGTTTTTCCGTTGCTTCTTGAACGGTTACGTCTTTATCAGCATTTATTGAAATTTTTCCACTGTCACTGTATACATTGCTGCCGGCAATTGTGATACTTCCGCCATTAGTTTTCGTAGACTCAGGGTTAACCGCAACAATATTGATGTTACCGCCGGCCTGCAGGGTGCTACCAACTATGGTTTCATCATCAGTACGAGTTCGCTTCCAATTACGGCTGGTTCCAGTCTTGGTATCTATCATTTTCTCATCTTTAACTGCACTAATATTAATGTTACCAGCTATTGATGTAAGTGTAAGGTCTTGTCCGGCACCTACCTGAGCACCAGCTAAATTAGCATCTTGTCCTGCAACAAGATTTATATCTCCACCAGCTTTAATACTGCTCGTTAAATTGGTAGTAGTCTCCATTACGGAAAATGGGATAGCAATTCTTTGACTAGTTTGTAAACTGTCAAATTTTAAATTTTGTCCAGCATTGACAATAATATCTCCAGTAGCCGATACTTGTCCACCCGAAATAGCAATATTCTTATCTGCCTGAAGTGTAATTTGTTTTCCCTCAAATGATCCTCCATGATTAATGATATTGGAAGCAGATACGTCAATTTGATCATTCGCTTTAATAATTCCTATATTGGTCAAATCACCATTAGACTTAAGAACAACTTCATCGGCACTCATTAAAGCACCACTGGCCTTTAAGTCTCCCACTCTTGTCTGAGCAAGATAAACAATGGGAACTAAAACTTTTTGCCCTTGTACCTCTTGCTCAACAAGCCAAACCATATCGGATGTTAATTGCGCCATCTGGGCAGCAGTTAATGTGACACCTACTTGAAGGTTAAATTGTTTTGCATAGGTTACTCCATTGTCCAGTAAGGCTTTATACTGTTCCTGAGAAGAAGAATAGCCGTTAATGACTTGCCTCCCGGTAAGCTGAACTAATCGATCACGAATTAGCTGTTGTTCATAAAATCCATCACCGATCTGCTTTAAAGACTTATCAAAATCAATGTGTAATTGTTTGAGCATATAATCACTGGAAATAAAGTTGGAAAAATTAGCAAATCGAGGATTCGTCTCAATAAGGTAATGACTCTCTGGTTCAGGATGAATCGTATAGAGTCCGTTCGTGGGCAAAGTGATACTTATATGATTTGCATGCGCTCCCGCTAGATTAGGTGATTGGCTAGCTGGTAAAGTTGCATTGTCACTGCCAGGAACACCAACTGGACTATTGACAATATTATTAATTGCATGGGCTTGAAGGTTAAGAGACTGTCCACCACCATATAATGAGGTATACTGATCCGATAAAGCTTCAGTTGTAGTTGATGACGGTAAATCCCGATCATTATAAACATGGCCCATTGCATGACCAGAGTTAAAAACCCTTCGCTCGTCATAGATAGGTTCATAGTTAGTAGGATCAATACCAGCATACACTTTTTCTGTAGTCCAATAATAGTATTCAACCCCTGCCCAATAATCTGTATATTCATGATAAAGTTTGGTTATATCTCTTGTCCGACCAATTGTAACGTTATTAATAGAAGCATCCACCGAGGCATTTAAAGCTCCCGCAGCTAATATCCAGCTTAGATTATTATTAATATTACCTGCATCTAATGTCATATTTCTTCCGGCGAGAATTTTGCCTTCGGGAGAATCCTTTAGTATGCTTGTTTCTCTGATCACTTGCCCTTTTAAATAAGTCCCCACAGGAACAGTGACTGGAACAATAATTGCATCAAAAGGCACCATACCAGATAGCTCCCATGGAAAAAAACTTTTATTGACGTAAGAAGTATTAATTAATTGACCTGGATTTCCATTACTTGCTTGTGAAACAACCGTCTGACCAGTCACAAATTCCCGCTTTTTATTGGTAATTTCATTAGCATATATCTGCATATCCTTGTCAGCTTGAATAATTGCGGACTGGTTGAGAACCGACACGGCTCGATCAATAGGCTTTTCTGTTTCATCCCGACCTGCGCTCCCCGCAACCGTGGTATTACCCATGCTATAAATTGTTGCAGCATCTTTATTTATTAAAGAATTTTCAATATTAAGGTTAATATCCGTGGTACTAGCTATAACAGCAGATGCACCAGTATTGGTCAAATTATTGCTCGTTATCGTCAAATTATTGGCGGTCATCGAACCGGTGTTGCTAACATTCTGGCCTCTTATTGTAACAAGATTGCCATCCAATTGACCATTGTTATTCACATCTTCCGACGCGATTAGATTAAAATCTTCACCTGCTGCCATAGTTGCAGCATTGTCATTGGTAACTTTATTGCCATCAATGGTTGTATTACCAACTGCAGTCATGATACCCTGGTTTAAAACTGTTCCCGAAGTCAACAATTTCAGGTTACGATTGGCTCGGAGCTGACCTACTGAGCTATTGGTAAAATTACCATTTAGTGTAATAGCGAGGTCCTGTCCCGCAATAGCCAGACCATTTCCGTTAAGTGACTGTGCTTGTAGTGTTAAATCTTTATTAGCGGCAATGCTACCATTTAAATTATCCACTATCGTTGCCTGAACATCCAGATTGCCACCGGCATTAATGTTACCGTTGGCATTAGTTAGGTTAGCACTATTTTGGCGAAAAATCACATCCTTTTCAGCAGAAATACTACCATTAGTATTGTCAGTGGTTTCTGCGGAACTAATATTGAGATTATCCTGCGCTTGTACCTTACCACCTCTATTAATCAGATTCTGGTAGGAAATTCCTATATTTCCATTTCCTCCTATTATGCCTGATTGATTTTGTATATCCTGACTTACCGTTATATTCATATCGCTTGTATCATGATTTATGATATTTCCGCCTAAATTACTAAGCGACTGCGCTGTTATTTTTAAATCTTTATTGGATAATATAGAACCTTGTTGATTATTAATTGTACCGGGTGTGGTTATACAGACGGCATTCTCGCTTGTTATCGTTCCCTGATTGTTAGTAAGGGAAGATGCGCTAACACTAATTTGTCGTTTGGCTTCTATTGTACCTTGTGTATTGACAACATTTTGTGTTTGAGAAGTGATTTGACCATTACTAGCTATATTCCCATTGATATTTTTCAGTTCACCAGTATTTTGAATTAATAATGTCCCATTTCCTGCATGTTGAATCTGCCCTTGATTATTTGTAATTACTCCAGCCTGTAAGGATAGATTGTATCCGTTAGTAATAATTGTACCATCTGAATTATCAATATTACTGGTTACAATGACATTAGTATTATCTATACCTGTTTGTTGAATAATGCCACTCTGATTTAAAAGTTGACCTGTTTCAATAGTCAATTTGTCCGCAATAATTTGACCAGCTTGTCCATTAACACCTTTATCATTTTGGACACTCCCATTTGATTGTATCGTTAATGCATGGTTGATTTGTATCATACCCCCAGTATTATTAACATCACCGTTTGTTGCTGTTATGCTGGCATTGCCACCAGCATAAGTAGCGGCACCACTAAGCTCAATAGACTTACCTGTTAAAGCAAGATTACCCCCAGCCAGATTTTTACCTTGTGCCACAATGCCATTAGTTGTATTAATACTAAGGTTTCCACTATTTCCTATAGATCCATCAGTATTTATGCCTGAACCAACGATTCCTGACGAGGATATCAATTGTGCAGATATATCCGTATTTTGGGCAGCTGCAATCATACCAGTATTGACCAATGTGCCAGAAGCACTGTTCACATGGATGTCGTCTTTAGCATATATTGTCCCTTGATTGGTAATATCTTGACTCGCATGTATGGTGATGCTTTTTGCTGCGTGTATACTGCCGGCTAAAGCAACTTTTCCATCATTGGTTAATTCCATATTACCGTTAAGCGACGACAGTGTACCCTGGCTGTTCACGCCCAGCCCCTCCTCGGTGCCGACCAACCTGATTTTGTTGGCGTACATCCCGCCTAGGGCACTGACATCAATAGCCACCTGCGGCCGGTTGTTATCGGCCGGCAGAACCGTAGCCTGCAGCGAGTCATGCTCTACCTGATTTGCACCTGCCACCACATTGACCTCTTTACCCCAGATGCCGGCATTGATCTGTACGGCCCGGCTGATCAGATCGGCCCGGTCAGTTTGCTGAGCATCCATGCCGTTTCCTTCAACGGTAATCTGCCCCTGATTCACCCTAAAGGCCTCCAGACTGTCATTGCCGCCAAAGACCGGCGTACCTGTGGTGAGTACAGCCCGGCTGGCGTTAATAAAGCCAAAGCCGTTGCCGGTAATGCCGTTCGGGTTGGCAATGACCACTTCGGCCCGGGAGCCGGCTACTTCCGTATAGCCGCGCAGCGTACTGGGATCGTGGCCGCTGACTTCGTTAAGAATAATCTTTGCCGTCCCGTTGGCCAGATTGGGATTGCCGGTAATATAGCCGGCTAGTTGAGTCTGAGTAAGCGTTTGGGAGTTGTTGAGAATGAGCCCTTGCGGGTCTACATTGAACTGACTATAGATATTGCGCGATACACCGGCCGCGGAAGGGGCCGTAATCTGTACAATAGGGGTCCCATTTTGTGTAGTTTCTACCTTAGGCCGGTTCTGTTCGGCCGCCTGGGAATCGGCTACCGCTTCCGCCCCCACGATTAAGGGTTGGCTGACTAATGCGAAGATGGTTACATAGGCTATTTTCTTTTTTAACCACAACGGCAGCAGCTT
>NZ_FODY01000053.1 GCF_900110485.1 Propionispora vibrioides
TCATTTTCCATTTGCAGACGTTTTATGGTTTGTTCCTGCGTTTTCGACTTTTCTGTAGGTCGTCCCTTGGGTAGCGGCGCCGCATGGCGAAGTTCCACCTCCTTGCGCAGACCGCACCAGCTTTGGATGGCATACCGACTGATTCCATATTGTCTGCTTAATTCCCGTATGCTAATCCCTCTACGATACCCCTGGACTACTATCTCTTTCATCTCCTGGCCATACCGTAACATCCCTTTTTTCCCTGACATGACAAAACCTCCAGTCGTAATTCTATCCTACGACTGGAGGCTTTTTCTTTCAATGTCCGTTTTTCCTGCTCCGGTTCACAGATTGCTGGAAGGCTTTTTGCTATGGAAAGGGGAATTCTTCTTATCTATGGCGAATGAAAAATTACTATATTCCCATGAAAGAAGGAAATACAGCATGATCACACTGGCAGATATAATAAAAGCCCGGGGCGTTCTAAACAGTATAATTCATAAGACGGGCTTAATGACGGATAACCTATTGGATGAGACGACGGGTAACCGGATTTTTCTTAAGATGGAGAACTTGCAGCGGACGGGGTCGTTTAAGGTCCGGGGAGCCTATAACCGGATTGCCAATTTAACTGATGCGGAAAAAGGAAAAGGGGTTATTGCGGCCTCGGCGGGTAATCATGCACAAGGGGTTGCGCTGGCAGCTAAAGCCTATGGAATTAGTGCCACGATTGTGATGCCTAGATATGCACCCTTGTCTAAGATAAAGGCTACCCGTCAACTGGGGGCCAACGTCATCCTGGAGGGGGAAGTATATGATGATTCTTTTGAAGCAGCTCTGAAAATTCAGCAGGAGACAAGGGCTACTTTTATTCACCCTTTTGACGATCCGCTAGTCATTGCCGGACAGGGGACGATCGGGTTGGAGATACTGGAGGATTTGCCCGATGTGGAGGTTGTGGTAGTGCCTATCGGGGGCGGGGGGCTGATTTCCGGTGTTGCCGCCGCGATAAAACAGAGTAACCCTGCCATCAAGGTAGTCGGCGTCCAGACCCGGAATGTGCCGTCTATGTTTGAATCCATGGATCAACAAAAAATCGTGACCGTTCACGGCTCGGCGACCATTGCCGACGGAATTGCCGTCAAAACTCCCGGCCAACTGACTTTTGACATGGTGCAGCAATATGTAGATGAGATTGTAACGGTGGATGAAGACGAAATATCCAGTGCGATTTTATTTTTACTGGAAAAGGTAAAAACCGTTTCCGAAGGAGCGGGGGCGGCTTCCGTAGCAGCCGTTTTTAACAAGCTTTCCCACTATCAAAACAAAAAAATTGCCGTTGTGGTAAGCGGCGGTAATATTGATGTAAACATTCTGTCCCGTATTGTGGATCAGGGACTGGTAAAAAGCGGCCGTAAGGTATACCTTGATACCATCATTCCCGACAAACCGGGCCATTTGTGGAAACTGTTGCAGCTAATCTCCAGCACTGGTGTCAACATTCTTACCATCAATCACAAGCGGGATAAACGGGATGTGTTAATCGGCTTTGCGCAAGTGGAAGTGGAAATCGAGACAGCCGATGAAGAGCATATTTACACCGTGAAAAAACTGCTGGAGAAGAATAATTACTGTACACAGCTTTGCTAGACAGAAAATCAGCACATTTTCTCCTGTGCTTACTGGAAAACAAAAGAGGTCTGCCTTAAAAATCCAAGGCAGACCTCTTTTATCCGTTAATTGCGGATTAAATAATCGAAAGCGCTGAGGGCGGCAGTAGCGCCGGACCCCATGGAGATAATAATTTGTTTGTACGGGCTGGTCGTGCAATCGCCGGCAGCAAACACCCCGGGAATGTTTGTAGCACCGTGATTGTCAACGATGATTTCGCCACAACGGTTGCGTTCGACCGATTCACCTAACCAATTCGTATTGGGTACTAGACCAATCAGGATAAACACACCTTCCAGTTCAATATGGTGTGCTTTTTCTGTGGCGCGGTCCAGATAGGTAATCCCGTTTACTTTGTCAGTGCCGGTAATTTCTTTGGTCTGAACGTTTTTTAGAACAGTCACGTTAGGCAGGGAGTAGAGCCGTTTTTGCAATACGCCGTCTGCTTTTAGCTCGGGCAGGAACTCGAGAACGGTGACATGCTCCACAATACCCGCCAGGTCAATGGCGGCTTCAATGCCGGAGTTGCCGCCACCAATCACGGCAATTCGTTTTCCCTTAAATACGGGACCGTCGCAGTGCGGGCAATAGGCAATGCCTTTATTTCTAAACTCGGTTTCACCGGGGACACCGATACTACGCCAGCGGGCACCGGTCGCGAGAATGACGGTTTTACCCTTCAAGAGCCCGCCGCTTTCCAGTTCGATTTCGATGAAATCCTTCTTGGCTAGGCTTTTTACCCGCTGTGCTTTCATGACATCAATGTCGTAGGCCTTTACATGCTCTTCAAAATTGGAAGAGAGCTTCGGTCCTTCGGTATATTTGGTACCGATAAAATTCTCGATACCAAGGGTATCCTTGATTTGGCCGCCGAAGCGGTCGGCTACGATACCGGTGCGAATACCCTTGCGGGCGGCATAAATGGCCGCACTGGCACCAGCCGGGCCACTGCCGACCACCAGGACATCAAAAGGCTCTTTATCGTTAAACTTGGCAACATCGGGCGTGCTGTCAAGTTTTTCAACGAATTCCTCCAAGGTCATCTGACCGCTGCTGAAAAATTCACCATTTAGGTGGACGGTAGGTACGGCCATGATGTTTTTGATTTCCACTTCGTCGCGGAAGGCAGCCCCATCAATCATGGTATGGGTGATGCCGGGATTGAGTACGCTCATCACATTAAGGGCTTGCACAATCTCCGGGCAAATATGGCAGCTTAAACTGATATAAGTTTCAAACCGGTAATGACCTTTGATTTGTTTGATCTGCTCAATGAGTTTCCCGTCTACCTTCGGTGCTCGGCCGCTGGTCTGCAAAAGAGCCAATACCAGTGAGGTGAACTCATGGCCTAGCGGAATGCCGGCAAAAACAATTCCGGTGTTTTCGCCGATACGATTGATACTGAAGCTGGGTGTTCGCGGCAGGTCAACGTGTTCCACTTTGATCTTGGAAGATAGAGAGGCCAATTCGTCTACCAGAGCCAGCATATCTTTCGATACCGTATCGGACCCTGCACTCACTTTAATCAGTATATCGTTCTCCATTAATTGAAGGTATTCAGATAATTGGGCTTTAATATCAGACTCCAGTAGCATGGGCGACACTCCTTAAATCTTTCCTACCAGATCCAGGCTGGGTCTGAGGGTTGCGCCGCCTTCTTTCCATCTGGCCGGGCAAACTTCTTTTGGATTTTTTCTAATATACTGTGCCGCTTTGATTTTATTGATCAAAGCACTGGCGTCGCGGCCGATGCCACCGGCATTGATTTCCACGGTTTGCACAACGCCGTCAGGATCGATGATGAAGGTGCCGCGATCGGCAACCCCGTCGTTTTCAATAAGTACTTCGAAGTTTCTGGATAACGTATGGGATGGGTCACCAATCATAATATAGGTAATTTTCCGGATAGTATCCGAGGTATCATGCCATGCTTTGTGGGTAAAGTGGGTATCGGTGGAAACCGAATATACTTCCACGCCCAGTTCTTTTAAGGCTTCATATTGATTTTGCAGGTCTTCCAATTCTGTCGGGCAGACAAAAGTAAAGTCTGCCGGATAGAAGCAGACGACGCTCCATTTACCTTTAAGATCGGCTTCCGTGACTTCGACAAACTTTCCGTTGTGATAAGCCTGCGCTTTAAAAGGTTTTACTTCAGTTCCAATTAACGACATAATACATGACCTCCTAAATTTTATGTAATTTATTTTCTCAGCTAGATAATAATAATTATCTGTTGATATAAATTATCTTACAAAATAGCGCGAATGTCAATACGCTAATAAAAGTTTTCCAATAAAAATTCCTCTTATTTGGAAATTTATCCGAGCGGGGATAGCCGTTAACCGTTTGGTATGCCTTGACCCGCGCCAAGGATATTGTAACCGGATGACGGTAAAACCATACAGCACAAAGGCATTGAGGCGATAGCTTTAGAATCTAAAATATGCTTTTTAATATGCTGGTATGAATGTTAAGCTGAAGTAACCAGTATAGAGCTAATCGTACAGCCAGGGAAAAGCGTTGCTGCACACATTGTCGGTTCGGAAGAACCGTCCCGTGCGCCAAGAAGCGCACGGAGTAAAGCGGGTGGAAATCCCGCCAGAGAAGGTCTAGCCAGCCACTCTGTATCCAGCCTTGGGACTGAAGCGGTAACGCCAGGTCTAAGCGTAGGTAGGAAAGGTAGTAGGCCGAAAGCGAAAGCTGAAGATGTAGAATCCCGAAATTCCTAAAGGGAAAGGTCGATGTATGGGACGAGCAGAAGACAATACTGGGCTTAGCGATAAAGGCGAGTTAAGTCTGGCGCCCCGGGATCGAAGGTCTTGGCATGCTACACACCATTACTCCGTGTGAACTTGGGAGACCCTGCCGCTCTCCGAAAGGAGTATGGCCGACAAGTTGAAGAC
>NZ_FODY01000054.1 GCF_900110485.1 Propionispora vibrioides
TGCATATTCCGGTGTGATTCGACCAACGATTCCGGCCACATTCGGCCAGTGAATCCGGAGCTATTCGGCCAACCAATCCGAGCACATTCGGCCAAATAACTGGTGCCACCTCGTGAAGAAACCCTCTACAATGGTCTAAAAGACCATTGCTAGGGGAGAAATTTATGAGGTGTGAGGAACCAGTGAGAATACTAGAAATCCTTCGACTAACTGAAAAAGGTCACCGTCAGCGCGAAATAGCAGCAAGCGTTGGCTGCGCAAGATCCACCGTCGGAGAAGTACAACGACGCTGTCGGGAAGCCGCCCTTTGCTATGAGGCAGCCTCGTCAATGACCGATGATGTCCTAAAAAAGCTCTTGTATCCGGCATACACAGGTAAAAGATATATAAAGTCCGAGCCGGATTATCCATACATCCATCAGGAGCTTCAGAAACACCCAAACTTGAATCTCCGGTACCTATGGGAAGAATACAAGGGTAAAAATCCTGACGGTCTGGAATACAGCCAGTTTTGCGAGCGTTACAACCGCTGGAGAGGCAACACCGGGAAAAACGTTACCATGCACCAGGAACGAGAAGCAGGCAAAGAATTGTTTGTGGACTGGATGGGCGATACGCTACCCTTGGTCATTGATCCATCAACCGGCGAAATGTTCAAAGCCCACTTCTTTGTATGCACACTTGGTAATAGTGGTTTTCCCTACGTAGAAGCTTTTCCCGACGAGAAATTGGACAAGTGGCTATTGGCTCATACACATGCCTTTGAATATTATGGCGGTGTACCACGCATTGTGGTGCCGGATAACTGCAAGACGGCAGTCAGCAGGCCACAATATTATGATCCTGTAATCAATCCCGCTTATTGGGAATTAGCTAAGCACTACAATGTGGCGGTAATACCAGCCAGAATCAGAGAACCACAGGACAAAGCACTCGTTGAAGAGAGTATCCGCTGGCTGGAAACATGGCTGTTGGGTTGGCTCAGAAATCAGCAGTTTTTCAGTTTTGGCGAATTAAATACAGCAATTGAGTACAGGCTTTCAGAACTGGTACGGCGGCCATTCCAGAAACGACCGGGAACAAGGCTTTCGGTATTTAATGAACTAGATCGTCCAGGGTTACGGCCTTTAGCTCTTTCCCCTTTTGAAACTGCCGACATGAAGCTGCGTGCCGTTCCGGACAACTATCACGTTGAATATGACGGTTTCTATTACTCGGTACCCTATACGGCCTACCGACAGAAAGTTACCATACGAGCAACATCGACAAGCATAGAGATATTTGATCAAAACCGTATCCGAATCGCTTCTCATGCCCGGAGGCATTCTGGAAAACGATATATTACCGATCCTGCACATATGCCGGAACATCACCGAAGATACTGGGATTCAAAACAATTTAATGGTAGCCGATATCGTTTTTGGGCTGAGAATATCGGCGAAAATACCTTGTACGTTATCGACAAGATGCTTACTGTCCAAAAGATAGAGGAGCAGGCATACAAGTCCTGCATGGGTCTGCTACAAATGTCTAAGAAGTACAGTCCGGAACGTCTGGAAATCGCCTGTGCAAAAGCAAAAGCTATGAATTCCTGCACCTATACCACCGTTGCTAACATCCTCAAAAATGGACAAGATTTTGTTAAGCCATTCGTTCCAGCTTCCCCGAAAGCTGCGTCAGGACATGAAAATATACGTGGCGCGTCGTACTATGTTTAGGAGGGGAGGTGAAAAAGAATGTTGAACAATCAAACCTTAGAGAAGCTTATATCTATGAAGTTGTCCGCGATGGGAAAAGAATACCGTCGGCAATTGGAAAGTCCTGATACGGTGGCATTGCGCTTCGAAGAACGACTTGGCATGCTTGTTGATGCCGAATGGACCTCAAGGAACAATAGCCGTCTAACCAAACTGTTGCGTCTAGCAAATCTCCGTATTCAAGGAGCATGTCTGGAAGACTTGGATTATGATCCGCGCCGTAAGCTTGATCGCGCTTATGTGGCGAGACTTGCCGACTGCTCTTGGATTAATGAGCATCGCAATCTGATCATTACCGGTTTGACCGGCACGGGAAAGACTTATCTGGCTTGTGCTTTTGGCAACTCCGCCTGCCGTCGGGGGCTGAAAACAAAATACTACCGGGTTAACCGGCTGCTAACCGATCTTGCGATTGGTCGCGGCGATGGTTCCTACAATCGGATGATGCGTGAGCTCAAAAAGACAGATCTATTAATACTCGACGACTGGGGCATGGCCATTCTAGACCCGGTCTCCGGACGGGACTTGCTTGAAGTGGTGGAAGACAGATTTGGATATCGATCCACCGTCATCTCCGGGCAACTTCCGGTCCGAGAGTGGCATGGGCTGTTTGAAGACAGTACAATTGCCGATGCCGTGCTTGATCGGCTCGTTCACAACTCCTATCGTTTCGAACTTTCCGGGCCATCGAAGCGTAACCCGAATGAGCCCTAGAGACTAAAATGAGGATATTACGACTGTAACTACTGAATGATTTTTGTTAAACTGAAAATACTTCACGAGGTGGCCGAATCCGACCGGATTCGGTGCCCGAATGTGACCGGATTGCCGGCCGAATTGGCCGGATTAAGCA
>NZ_FODY01000055.1 GCF_900110485.1 Propionispora vibrioides
TTTTGGATTTCAAAGGAATTTCCAATTTTTATATGCTAAAAGCTATCTCTTTAATACCGATTCTCAAGAACCACCCACTATACTTTTACATTTTTGCAAAACATAACAAAAACAAAGAGAGATTTCTAACCCATTATCGGTTAGAAATCTCTCTTTATTTGCTTGTGCCTTTTCTTTGCTAGTGTCAGCTAGTAACTATCTCTTTAATACTGAATCAAACTCTAGAGAGCGATTTGTTCGATTCATTATTGTTTTACTTAGTTAAACTTACAGCTCCAAATTTCTTTTAATACACTATAATATCCGATTCAAAGGAACCGGCCTCAAGAGTTTTACTGGATTTACGATATTTTACATAAAAAGAACCTCTGAGACGAAAACTCCGTTTTCGTCATCACCGACAGGTGATTGTCCACCTGACGACGCCTGAGAGAAAAGAGAGGTCAGTGGATTTTTACGTCCACTGACCTTGATACTTTAGACTTATTTGAGGATTCTACCATACTGTTTAAAAATTTCTTCTATTCTTTGTTCGTCACTTGTAACAATTAAAGAATACGGAAAAATATGTTGACCAATATATACGCTTTTGTTGTCACCCTTTAAAAGTACTCCTTTATCTACTTCAACATGATATTCTTTTCTTGTCCCGATATCAACTAAATCCTCTACTGTTGTCAATATTTGAATCCCCAATAGATTGGTTGGTAATATTTTTTTATATAGCACCAACTCGTTTAGATCATTAGGTTCACCGTGGTACTCCTCTCCAATAACTATGGAAGTTTTATTGGGTCCCCGTCTCGTATTCACTCTAACCCACCCATTTTTGATTGCTATTCCAAATACTTCATCTCTTTTGATTCCAAAATCTTCAACAACCCCCTCTATCCTAAACAAAGATGTGTTTTTAAGAAAAAGGTGATTACAGATAATTGTCTCCTGCAAAGAATTAACTTCCGATTTTACCAGATAAATTTCTAGTGGAATAGAGATTCTAATTCGACCAAGAACCTCTTCATCTAATCTGAGTTTAAACATAGTACCAACTCCAGTTAACTATATACTTGGGGTTATGGTGTAAAATGGATATCTTCGTATACGCCATTTTTCCATACATCTAGATTTACTTTTCCATCTGTAACCCTTAGTTGCATAATACGATTTCCTGCCGAATCAACAATCCATTTTAGTGTTCCTGCCTCATTTTGCATTACTTGTGTATCTTTTGCTGCATTGCTGAAGATTTTCTCTGCCGCAGCTAAACCTCCTGTCATATCTGTATTTATTCTTGTTAAAACATTACCACTATATTTTGCAGCAGGGTTATTTCCTATTAGTTGATACTCTACACCATCTACAATCTTAGGTGTCGCAGCTCCTATAATTCCTGTCGCTTTCACCCAATTTCCATTGTAATTATATAATGCAACCCCTGCTACAACTACTGCAGTTCCCACAACTCCTGCTGATATTAACGTTGAAGGATCAACTGATGGAACAGAATCCACCAAAGCTCCCCAAAATGCTTGAATATTGTGGTGTAAACTATCATTTTGGTTATAACTAAAGGACGAACCGGTTACTTGTGCAGCTGCATTCAATAAATAGATAGTTTCATTTTCCCCTGATTCTCCCTCACCCAAATTTGCCCAATCTTTGGCGGTATATTTGGATAATGCCCATATGATTTGAGTCGTTGATCCAGTGTTAATCGCATAAAGCATATCATTGGCAAAATCCAGTTGCTGTTCATGAATCAGTCCATTATTTATCGTACCTGATAAAGATGTGGATGCTCCAGCTTGAGCATTGCCTCCTACTATCTTTGCAGCTACAGCTCCAACAAGGACACTTCCCATCTTTTGTAATTCAGGAGATAATTCTTTTATTCTTCCTTCAACTAATTCCCCGATCCCTGCTCCTGCTGCACCTGAAGCAAAGCCACTTCCTCCCAAATCTGACATGATACCTCCGGCTAATGTATGAAGCATAACTTCGTTTACACCACCGATATCCCATGCATCTTTTCGTTGCATTGCATCCCGATAAGCAGCATCATTATGATCATTTTGAGCCTTAACAGCATCTGCACAAGCTTTCGTATATTCTTTAGCAGCCAAATCTCCAATTGCTTTAAATACTTCTTCCCCAAATACTCGCGCTAATTCCTGTTTTTCCTGTACAGTTTTCTTATCAAAGATCTTCCCTAAAGCATTTAATGCTTGATCAGCATTACGACTGAGATTAGAAATATCCTGATTAGGATTGCTGCGAATTTCTATTGTACCTGGTGCTATGGCTGATTGTGTCGTGCTATCAGCATCACCGGATACTTTTACACCGATATTGGGTGTCAGTCCGGCATCTTTTTTCTCTGCATTTTTTCTGGTATCCAGGTTTACCCCAACGCTGCTGGCGCTGTAATCGGCATGATTCTCAATGTCCGAGTAAGTCAGCGTATCGGTAGACAGCCTATTCTTATCAGGTGTAGCCTC
>NZ_FODY01000056.1 GCF_900110485.1 Propionispora vibrioides
AGGCTGGATACAGAGTGGCTGGCTAGACCTTCTCTGGCGGGATTTCCACCCGCTTTACTCCGTGCGCTTCTTGGCGCACGGGACGGTTCCACAGAATCTTGATTTGTGATACTGTTTAAGCTTGTGAATATTAAATCAGAATCATTAGTACCGCCCCTATTTCGCTCTTCTGACATGCCGATATCATAACACTGCTCAGCCATTGAATTATTGAAAAATATACTGAGATAGATTCATAACGTAATCCTGTGCATCAATCATGTCATAAATTATAATCCGTATTGTAATCCATCACTATTTGAGACATTCCATTTAAAATTTTTTATCACGCCGTCGTTCATAAGGCTCCACAGGAGTTGGACCATTTTTTCGATATCCGGGTCTTCTTCCTGCGTAAAGCAATACGTCATCACCCCAAGGAAAGCGGATATCGCATATTCCAACGTGCATTCCAATATAAAGTCATCCGCACCGAGTGATTGAAGGTGCGGCCGTAACAATGCTTTGTATACGTTTTTAATTTTTTCTTGAAAAGTAGGATCGCCGTTTTTCCCTAATAGGACAACAAAGTACTTTTTATTTTGGCTGTACACCTCGGTAAGATGTTTGAGTGGCAGACGAACACCCGTTTTCATTATGATGTTTTGGTGCTTTTCTATATCCGGTAAAATAGAGGCTTCTATTTGCTCCAGCACATCGTAGACATCGGTAAAATATTCATAAAATGTGCTTCGGTTGTACCCTGCCTTACCGACGATATCTCGCACTGATGTTTTCTTAATCCCTTCTTTGCTGTACAGGTCCCAAAACGCATCCATCAGGTTTTTCCTTGTTTGCGCGGTAATTTCAGGATTATGCTTCATCTGATTCCCTTCCCTTCGCTTAAAAGAATCCGACAGTCCAGCCGTGATTGACGGTTGATGACAGAGAAATTGAAGTCTATATTTATAATTATACAACATGTTGTAGGATCATTGAAAACACACAAGAAGAATAGCGAAAGGAAGATCCCTTATGAAGAATATAGTATTCAGAGATGATTCGTTTGCTTTTGAGACTTTAAGATTGCTCAGCGAAACGGCGTACGGTATGGCTGATATCGGGGAGGTCCTCACCACTGCAGAGAAAATAACAGAAGGCGATGATAACAGTTGGTGCAAGGAGTGGACCGTGACGGCCAAAAGACTCCATGCGACTGCGGACGATTATTTAAAAAACGGGCATCCGGTTAGTGCAAGAAAGACATATCTAAGGGCCTATAATTATTACCGTTCAGCAGAATTTTATCTGCATGGAAACCCAAATGATCCAAGGATCAACGAACTGTCCGAAGCGAGCTTCACTTGTTTTGAAAAAGTGATGGAACTGAACGATCCGGTGATTAAAGCAGTCAAAATTCCCTATGAAGGAACAACGTTGCCCGGGCATTATTACAAGTGCCAAAAAGCATTAAGCCCGAGCCCCGTGCTGATTCTAATGACCGGTTTTGATGGTACAAAAGAAGAATTGTACGGAATGGCCATGGCCGCCCTGGAACACGGCATGAACTGCCTCGTATTTGAGGGGCCGGGGCAGGGCGAGGCCTTACGCCGGCAGAATCTGTACTTCCGGTACGACTATGAGTCGGTCGTGACACCCATCGTGGATTTTGTCCTCTCCCTGGATGGCATCGACCCTGACAAAATCGTTTTGATGGGTGTAAGCCTGGGCGGATATCTGGCACCCAGAGCGGCTGCCTATGAACATCGTCTTGCCGCCTGCATCGCAAATGGCGGAGTATATAGCTTTTCAGATACTCTTAAAAACCTATTGCCCGATAGCCATTTTCTTGACATGGCCAGTACCGACCCGGACAAACTCAATCAAAGCTTGGACCAAATGTTAAAAACCAATCCTACTCTCAAATGGGGCTTTGAGCACGGTATGTTTGTCTTTGGAGTCAATACCCCCGCTCAATTTATTCTGAAGATAAAAGACTTTACCATGGAAGGCGTCGCAGAAAAAATCCAATGTCCTACGCTCATTGTGGATGCCGAGGAAGATAAGCTGATGTCCGGTCAGGCCAGGCCGCTTTATGACGCGCTTACCTGCGAGAAAAGCTTTATGTTGTTTAGTTCGGAGGAAGGCGCGGGCGAGCATGGCCAGTGCGGAGCTAAATTGCTTGCAAATGAGCGCATCCTCTCATGGATTGATGAGCGGCTCTTGAACTCCGCGTCCGATAGATAAAAAGGACCAAAAATGAAAATCCGTACAAGATCAACTTACAGCCACCAAACAAAGTAATGGCGCTTTTTATACCGCCTTAACGTCAGCGATATGAGGGCTTCTCCCCTCTTTAGGGGACACCAGTCGAGTAGAGGCGGAACTCACATTCCAGCCCCCCTCACGGAACCGGACTTGCCCTATTAAGGCATCCGGCTCTTCATAGCAGCATTTACTTA
>NZ_FODY01000057.1 GCF_900110485.1 Propionispora vibrioides
TGCAAGTTCACCGCAGCACCGCTCCGTAAAAATCTGTCGATTCCCGGAAGTTGAGGATATCACCCTTATGTGACTAATATTGCATAGATACTCAAGAATGTAAAATATACTATATACTGTTATATTTCTCCAGAATATTTCTCGAACCTTTTGGATTTCAAAGGAATTTCCAATTTTTATATGCTACATTTCTGTAAAATCTGACAAAAATAAAGAGAGATTTCTAACCCATTATCGATTAGAAATCTCTCTTTATTTGCTCGTGCCTTTTCTTTGCTAGCACCAACTAGTGACTATCTAAACTTACAACTCTAAATTTCTTTTAACATCTATAAATTACAGATCAAGAGAACCGCCTCCAATATCTTCTGGGAGCATTGATGAAATATAAAGAATTATAGCAAAATTTATTGTGGGAACTGCGCTGGTAATGATTATGGGGTAATTGTCCGTTTTGTGGAGGAAATAAGTCTCAGTCATTTTAGATTTCACCCTGAGTAACTTTTTTATTATTACTTATAGGTAAACATACATAACAATTTAATATGGCTAGAACGCACTGAGATGAAAGAGAGGTCAGAGGATTTTACATCTACTAACCTCTCTTTTCTCTGATTAATTTATCCTAACTTATCATAAAAATCTCTCAGATATACTTGAATAATCCAAATATCTTTATAGGGTCTAAAAATTATTTCGTAGTCTCCTTTCTTATATTTAAAATATCGAAACTGTTCATCTCCTTTTTCATTGATCGGTTCCTTTATCCATCCCTTTTTTAACAATTCTTGATCATAATAACTTTCTAGTTCTGTAGAACTGAGTTTATACCTATATTCGGCATCGATCCATCGTCTTACAATTTTATGTCGGAGATTAAAATCCAATTGTTGAGTTTCCTTCGGATGTGTTATAGCTTGAAATTCTGAAATTAATCCATTCTCTCTTCTTTGAATACCTTGGGAATCAAAGATGCAAATTCCTCCTGTTAAGGCCACTAAACCAATAAAAACCACCAAGATGATTCTTCCAAAAAATTTAGTAAAACCGAAATCTATTTGAGACAAATTAGCACCTTCTCTACTTTGGAATATTAAATATTGGTATTGCATACCTTACTCCGGCACTTTTCCCTATACCTAAACTTGCCTGTATTTCTCCAGTAAGTGCAACACTAGGAATACCTGCAGATATATTTCCTCCGATTCCGGCTACGCTAGTAATACCAGCAGATAAACCAGCTAAAGCATTTGATAAATCAGCTCTATCTGCATCACTAATATTCCCAACATATCCCATTCCAACTGTTCCTGTAAGAGGTGGAGCGACTCCCACGCCAGCACTAGCATCTACGATTACATACACGGTTCCTTGCTTATCCACCATAAAGCCACCTGCACCGCTTGCAAATTTACCTAATCCAATACTTAACTCAAAATATGCATAATCGCACTGCATTGTTCGAGGATCTCCGATAATACCTGCATCAATTAAATTCCTAATCGTTTCTCCTGTAGTATTTTCTAGCTTACGCATCCGTTGAGTATCTCGATATGTACTCCATCCATTATCATTATTTTTAGTTGCACTTGTTGCCGTAGAAGCACCTGTTTGTTCATCACCACCAACAACTTTCGCTGCAGTTGCTCCAACAAGAGCACTCGCCCATTGCCACATGTCAGGTTGATTTTCAAAGTGATCTTTTAACTCTTTCTGTATTGCTTGATTAAAACCTGCTCCTGCTGCTCCTGACATGAAATCACTTCCACCTAGTTCGGACATGATTCCGCCCACTAAAGCATGAAGTGCTATTTTATTAGCCCCACCTACATCCCAAGAATCTACTTTGGCTTGTAATGCCGCAAGTTGCTCTGGTGTAGAGTTCTTATCTTCTTTAGCTTTATCCAATTCTCTTTGTGCAGCATCTTTAGCTCTATCAGAGATTTTATGAACTTCCTCGTAAGCTAGTTCTCCAAATAGTTTCGATAGTTCTTGTTTCTCCTGAACACTTTTTTTATCAAATATCTTATCTAATGTATTAACTGCATTTGTGGTATCACGACTTAGGTTAGAAATATCTTGGTTAGGATTACTCCTCACTTCAATAGTACCTGGCGAAATAGCTGATTTAGTAGTACTACTGGCATCACCACTAACGGGAACGCCAATATTAGGAGTAATTCCATACTCATTATTTTTTGCATCTTTGGAAGTATTGACACTAACCCCAACGCTGCTGGCGCTGTAATCGGCATGATTCTCAATGTCCGAGTAAGTCAGCGTATCGGTAGACAGCCTATTCTTATCAGGTGTAGCCTC
>NZ_FODY01000058.1 GCF_900110485.1 Propionispora vibrioides
ACCTGGATGGTCTGGCCGGTGGACGTGCCGAAAATCTCCACCTCCGGGATATTGGTCTGGATGCCGGCCCAGGTCTGGATCGGCGTGCCGTTGGTCCGTTCAAGCTGCACGCCTAAGCCAATATCGCCGGTTGTCTGGTATAGCCCCAGCCCGGCACCGGACCAGAGCGTCTCCGACTGAGCCGGCAAGTGACGGTCAATCCGCGTTATATCCATATCGCTAAGCCCGCTAAACAAATTCATCGGATCATTGGGCAACTGCCCGGTAGTGACCCCCAGCTTGTTCAGCGGCCATAGCTGGGCATAATCCACATCCTGCAGACATTCCCGGGCAGTCAGCAAGGCAGGAGTCAGCAGATCAATTCCCACATGTTCATCCTTGGCCGGGTCGGCGCTATAGCGGACCTGTCCCACCGGGTCCTGCTCGGTAAGAAGATTTATGACATTGCTAAAAGACCAGGCGGCAAAGGTACCGGCAATCGCCTTGGCCTGCTCGGCCCGCTGCAGCAAAGTTCCTCCGCTTAGCTTTATCGTGCCGCCTGTGGGCAAATAGATGGTATTGCCGGCCAGCAGTTGCTCTTCAGCGTACATTTTTAATTGCCGGAGCATACCGGGCCCCTCCTCCGACAGCGTGGGCAAGGCAATCCCGGTGTCGAGAAAATACATACCTGACATCATCTGTACCAGAGCGCCGCCTAAGGAGTGGCCTGCCAGAGAAATCCCATAACCTTGACTGCCATATTGCTTTTGTAGGTCACTGAGAATATTGCGAAACGCCTTATACCCTTCTTGTACCTGATTCGGAATAACTCCCAGCCCGATTTCCAGATCGGTTAACCCATCTTTGCTTAATACCCATGGACTAAATGTGCTGTTTGCTACCGTTCCTTCAACGGTAATGGCTATTTGTTTATCAACCTCATTGATATAGACACTGCTGTCATAGCCGCTGGTTGTTTCAATAAAGCTAACCCGCTTCCATTTTGCCGAAACCACTGCATTGGTATTTTTATTTTCCGTATAAATCAGCCAGGACAAATCCCCCACCGAAGCGCCACTGACCGTATAGCTATTAGCGATGACCTTGCCTGGCCCGGCCTTGATACAACCCGGCTGCTCCGGAAAAACCGGCGGTGCCGTCATAGTGGGAAGCGCGTTAAAGACGTTAATAGCTGTATCGGCAACCAACTGTACCGTATTCTGAAGCACATTTTTTATATCGGTTACAGTATCGGGCTGCCTTCCTAACAAAGCGATTTCCCCATCGGTTACTAGCTGCCGGACGGTCTCCACCGGCCCCTGCGCCACAACCTTGGCAGTCTGATCGACAACAAGCTGCCCCACATGGTCAGCTAGGGCTTTCAGATTGACCGTTAGATCCTGAAAAAACATTTTCCCATTACCCACAAATTCCACCTCGTTTCCTTATTGTTTATTCGGGATCTGTTCTGCCCTATCCGGGTCCTCCCGGATTCTAAAAAAAGCGGCTTACATTAAGCCGCTTTTTAATCCTGTTGCTATACCTTGACAAACTGTTTGTCTTTAACCGTATACATGCCGTCGTTGAAGGCGAATTGGCTCACCCGGTCGCCGCTGGCAAACCAGTTGTCCAGTACCAGCTCGTTCGTCTTGGTCGTGCCTGTCTGCCGGTAATCAATCACCAGACTGTCACCGCTTTGCTGCAGGCTGTACTCACTGGCATTGAAAATATTGGTGAACTTTACCGTATCAGTACAGTTGCTGCTGACAATGTGATCGTTGCCAAA